>CALLFD010000141.1 GCA_937997605.1 uncultured Collinsella sp.
TAGCGAAAAGCTAGTGCTCCATTGTAGTAGATGCCGCGTCCGCCGTGTGCTCGCGGGGCAGATGAATTGTAAAAGTCGTACCCTTTCCAAGCTCCGACTCCACGGATATGTAGCCATGGTGACGCTCGACGATCTGCTTGGTCACGGCGAGGCCAACGCCCAGGCCGCCAGCTTCGCGGGCGCGGCTGGCATCGGCGCGCCAAAACCGCCCGAAGATGCGCGACAGATCGTCCTTGGCAATACCGATGCCGGTATCAGAAACGGCAATGCTGACGTGCTTGCGGTCACTGAGCACCGACACCACGACCCAACCGCCCTCGGGGGTGTAGCGCATGGCGTTGCTCATGAGGTTGATAACACATTGCGTGATCATGTCGGGATCGGCCTCAACGACATCGTCGTGACCCTGGGTCTCGTCCGCAAAACGCAGGCGCAGATCGCGGTCGACAAACAGGCGCTCCTGGGCATTGACGATGGAACGCACAAAAGGAACCATGTCCACCGGCTCAAGGTTGAGCGGAGCCGTGCTGTTTTCCATGCGCGACAGGTCGAGCATCTGCTGCACCAGACGAGCCAGGCGACGCGTCTCGGAAGCAACGGTTTCCAAATGCTCATCGTCGGTGGGATACACGCCATCCTGCATGGCCTCGACCGTTGCGAGCATGGCCATAAGCGGCGTGCGAAGCTCGTGTGCAACGTCTGAGGTCAGGCGCTTCTCGTGTTTCATATCCTTCTCGAGCGAAGTGGCCATCTCATCGAAGGTCTCACCCAGCTGATCGATCTCGTCATCACCGCGCAGTCCCGTGCGAGCCGACAGGTCGCCGTCACGGATTTGCTTTGCGGTACTGGTGATGCGATGAATCGGCTTGGTGAGCATGCGCGACACGAGCGATCCGATAACGACCGAAATGCAGATTGCAACAACCGCGGCGAGGGCCATGGCGTTAAAGGTCTTCTCCCTAAACGCAGAGTCCGCCTTGGTGAGCAGAGCGTCGGAGCCGATGGCCCACAGCTTTACCTGTCCGACATGCTCGCCGGAAGACGTTACAATCTCGACGTTAGCAACGCTATCGGAGTCGGTTGGAGCAGACGAGACCGGGCTATGCGATGCCCTCTTGCCGCTCGTGTCGTCGGTCGTAGCCTGGTTTTCGCGTACATCGGCGGTGGCGCTTGCCGAGGGCCAGGAATCGTCATAAACGATCACGCCCTTTTTATTGACGACCTGCATGCCCAGATCGTCGGAAACCAAACTCGACGTTGCGACCGTGCGCAGTTCTCCCGCGGTCCAAGAGCCGTTTTCCTCATATGAGGTTGCCAACTTCTCGGCAGCGGAATTTGCGATTTCGACGATATTGGAGCGTGTGTAATCCGAAAAGACCGTGCCCCACACAACAGAGACAACGCCCACCAGCACCAATACCGTCATGAGCGATGTCAGAGCAAAAGCAAGTGCCATGCGCGAGGGATAGCTCATCGTTGGCCGTGAATCGGAACGAGGCGTGTTCCAACTAGCCTTGGAACCCGCCTCGCTCTCCTGCTTGTGCTTTTGTCCGATTTCAAAGCGCGCAGGTGTCATAAGTGATTTCCCTATTTCTCGTCCGACTTATCGGTCTTGGCCGGAGCCTCGAAGCGATAGCCGACACCATGGACGGTGTAGAGCCACTTGGGCTTCTTGGGATCATCGCCCAGCTTGGCGCGAAGATTCTTCACGTGGCTATCGATGGTGCGCTCATAGCCCTCAAAGTCATACCCAAGCACTTTCTCGACCAGCTCCATGCGGTTATACACACGGCCGGGATGGCGGGCAAGCGTGGTGAGCAGCTTGAACTCGGAAGCCGTCAGATCGACTTCCTTGCCCTCGACCAAGATCTTGTGGCCCGAGATATCGATGACCAGATCGCCGAAGTCGAGTACCTCGACGGCGGGCTCGTCGGCCTGATGGGCACGGCGGAACAGAGCGCGAACGCGAGCGACGAGCTCGCGCGGCGAGAACGGCTTAATCAGATAGTCGTCGGCGCCGAGCTCAAGACCGATAATACGGTCCTCGATCTCGCCCTTAGCCGTCAGCATGATGATGGGGACATCCGAGGTATCGCGAATGGTGCGGCAAACGCGCTCGCCGGGGATCTTGGGGAGCATAAGGTCGAGCACGACCAGGTCGAACTGATGCTTCTCGAACTCCTCGATCGCGGACTGGCCGTCGCCGACGCCCACAACCCAGTAGCCTTCGCGCTCGAGATAGGCAGCGACGGCGTCACGGATTGCCTTCTCATCCTCGACCAGCAGAATCTTTTTTGCATCTGAAGCCATAACACGGCCCCCCCTGTCTCAATTAGCTAAGAACAAGCCCATTTTAACGCACCTGAGCCCGCCGGATGCCGCTATGACGCGGCAGCTCGGCGGGCGGTACTCACAATTACAACGCGTTTATTCCCCTGTTGGCGCCTTTTTAACCCCTCTAAGCTTAAAGAGAGAATAGGCGTGCAGTGACCGTCTCGGGTATACCCTGGCTGTTGCGTACCGTGGCGTACGTAAGAAATGAGTCCGACTTTCCCGCCGTAGCTGGATAATCGCCATACTCTAAAGCGCGGTCGGGCGACAGCAGCGAGCCATAGGTCTTGGCAGAGGTGTCGATCAGGAAATGCGACGCCTGTACCTTAACAAGGTATTTATTCTTCTTGCCAGCCGCACATGCGAGCGGCTCGCGGGACAGGAAGAGATACGGCCCTCCCTCATTACCGATATACGTGCCCATGTTGCCCAGGCTGCCCACGCCACTATAGGTCGCCTCGATAGAAAACACGAAGGTATCGCCCATGTATACGGCCTCGAAAGGCGAGACTGACGAGGGAAGAACTAGCTGGGCACGTTTGGTGTTGTTGCCGTCGGTCAGATCGATTGCCGTTATGCCGTAGTAGACGCCCTCGTCGTTGCGGACACGCGGCGAGATGGTCAAAATGCCGTCGCTCGCGCGCGGGGCCGATGCAAAGCGACCCGTCGATTTCCAAATTATCTCGGCCTTGGATTCATCAAGCGAGCGACGATAGCAAAACGAATCACTACTCGTTTTATTGCCGCCTGCCGAAGGCATTTTATACCAGATAACCGATGACCCGAACGCCGTAAACAGGGGCGGATCATAGTCCTTGCCACCTCGATCGAGCTCAACCACATCGCCAGAGAGCGAAGCGCCCGACAGATTTTGAGCGTAGAGCTTCCACGATGAATTGGCAAAGTTCATCTCAACCCACGCGAATACGCCGTCGCCGGCACGGACATCGTAGAATGCGTATCCCGTGCCCTCGATAGGATCCTCGATTAATGTGGTTAGCGAGCCATCGCCCAGGTTGAGCACACCGAGTGTGTTGGCGTGCAGTGCCGATGCGGGCGCCATCATCGCCGCGGCGTAATCGCCGTCGCAGTAGTACAGCAGCGTACCCAGAGGCAGCGTCCATGACGCCGCCGGCTCAAGATCGATGTCGACTGCCTCGTACTCATCCGTAATCGAGATGATTTTGGAATCATCCTTGATAACCTGCGGCTCGCCGGCGGCATCATCGCTGGTGCCCGTTTTTTTCGAGCATCCGGCAAGCACCGTGGCAGCGCCCGCGGCAGCCCCACCGAGTACAAAGCCGCGACGCGATATTCCGTTCTTGATGTGATCGGCGATACCCATTAGGCGATCTCGGCGCGAGCGGCCTCGATGGCGCGCGTAAGCTGGTCGGCGCAGGAGGTCTTTTTCATACCGCAGGTATTACCGGCGAGAACCTCGATTACGCGATCGGCGGGAGCGCCTTCGACCAGCCTGGAGATGGCCTTGAGGTTGCCATCGCAGCCGCCGGTAAACTCGACGCCCAGCACCTTGCTGCCATCGTCAGAGAGATTGAGGTGAATATTGCGAGAGCATACACCCTGAGGCTTGTAGTCAAAACTAATCATTGAGATCCCCTCTCAGAAAGAAATTTCAGACGTCTATTATCCCCGCCTGGACCGACTTATTATCGCAAGCACCGATTCAACATCCTACGATGCTTGGACTGGCGGGGGCAAGATTAGCAGTCCGCACCCTGTACGTGGACCATGCGCTTCTCCCGATACATATTGTGGTCGGCGACGCGATATACATCGGCCAGCGTATTTCCAGCCGTCTCGACGGTCGCCACGCCAATCGATGCGCTGACCGTCAGGGTCTCATCGCTTACCGCGGCAAGACCGAGACGAAGATCCTGTTCCAGCCCGAGCGCAGACTCGTTGTCAGTATGGGGGCAAACCAGCAAAAACTCGTCGCCACCAACACGCATCGGCAGGTAATCCGCACCAGCCACCCGCCGCAGCACGGACGCCGTCCGTCGCAGCAGTTCATCCCCCATCTCGTGACCATAGATGTCGTTGGTCCGTTTGAGATAATTGCAGTCCAACATAATCACGCTCACTGGCAAGTCCTCGTCCACCAGGCTATCTCCGCGTGATTCAAGATAGTTGCGATTGCGAAGCCCTGTCAGTTTATCTTGGTATGACAGCTCCTCGGCATGCTTGGCCATCGAGATGTTGAGCGTCGCCACGACAACCGATTCCAGCCGCCCTTGCTCATCGCGATGCTGGGGAACAACCTGCAGCGAGTACCAAGCACCCCGGCAATCTCGCACCTCCGCAGTCAAGTACGGCACGCCCTCCATACGTTCTCGAAGCGTACTTATATCTACGAGTCCCACAACCGCTTCGCGGCTTTCGGGGCTCACGATATCCCGGCAGACCGTGTCCATAAAGTCATATGCCTCGTTGTGCTCGGCAAATATCTTCGCTATCGCTGGCGACATATTGATTCCCTCGATCTCGAGGGTGTCGAGATGCAAAAGGAAGGTCGAATCGTAGACGGCGCTTATGGCATTGATAATGCCAAGCTGTTTATCCTTTTCGACCAAATTGCGGTGGTCAACGATATTTCGAGCCAACAGTACCACGACCCAAAACGCAAGGCACACCAAGACGGCGACGGCGACAAATGAAACCCTGTCAGACATGACCTCGGATTTGGGATACAGCGCAAACAGGCGGTAGTCTTTATATGCCGCACGCACGGCATATAAGGTAGTCCCCCGATATTCGATACGTGTTACGCCCTCGTCTTTCCAGTCAATTCCGCTATCGGCAAGAAGCCGGGCAAGGGTTATATCGACGGTCGAATCGTTTGAGGAAACGATTTGCGCGTCACGCATCACAAGCACTGTCGGACTCTGATGGAACGTGTTGTTCACAAGGACGTCGGCGATTGTGTATGAATAGTCATCGGCGGGCTCAGCCGCAAGGGATCGATACCCCAACGCCACCCCATCACCGTATGGAACGGCACTCACGGCAAAGTCGACACCGCGGCGCTCGACAGCGGTCGAGTAGGAAACTTTGGACCCTCGATACATCGATGCGATCGACGAACAGGCCAGCTCCTCTCGCCACAGCATGAGTGGATCGCGGCCGTCGATATCGTAATGGGCGACCATATGACCATCGGCGTCCATGACCAACATTCCCGAAAGGCTCTCGGTATGGACATATTCCTCGACCAGATCGTCGTTGACTTCAAATCGATCAGGCGGCAAGAACGTCGCAAATGACTCGAGCGCCGCATCCAAATTGTGCGTCGCCTCGGTTTTTCTTCCCTGTTCATATCGGTCATATTTTTCGCAGGCATTTTTTAAAAACACCATGGTTTCCTGGCCGAACCCAAGCGTTTTATCAAGGCAGCGATGCGTGCCAACCATATAGAGCAGACTCAGTAGGGCAACGCTGGCCACGATGCCGATGCCCACTGCGGCTAAACTCTTTCGGCGAAAGCGGCGCTCGTCATTTGTCATGATTCCGCTCCTTGCCCGCCTGTCGTCGCTCCTGCTTTGTAATTGTCCACAATGTGCTCTATCGTGCCGTCTCGATCCATGTCGGACAGTGCGGTATCGAGGTTTTTGACGTACTCCCCCTCATAGCTATCATCAAACGCGACGCCCAGGTCAACCGTCATAACGTTGTCGGCGAACACACGATAAACGCCAGGATACTGGGCAACGAGTCGATCAAGCGATTGAACGTCCGCCATCCAACAGTCGACATACCCTTTGGCGAGGGCGGCCTTGCAGAGTTCGGCAGAACCATACGATTTGATTTGCACGTCCGGCGAGATTTCCAGATCCCCTGCGAGCAATCGGCGTTCGCTCACCGAGCCCGCAATCACCGCAATGGTCTTGCTTCCATCGAGATGCGCCAAGGACGTGATGCCACTCGTTTTCTTGGCGGCGACCGAAACCGTCAGGGTCAAATACGGCTCAGTCCAGTAATACTTATCCTCGCGATAACAGGGAGAATAGTCGCACCACAGGCAATCGATATCGCCGTTTTTGAGTAGGCGATCACGGTCATTCCAAGATATGTCGATAAATTGCGGCTTGATCCCCGCGCGCTTGCAGGCCTCGCGGGCGATGTCGATATCGATACCTGCGTAATCGCCCGTGGTATCGACATACACATAGGGGTCGTTATCCGTAACGCCGATTTTGAGTACCGGGAGGTCTTTGTCGGCTTCATTCGGGGAGGAAGAACTGCTTCGAACGGTATACGTCAGGGCGCCCACACAGACGGCAACAAGAAGTACGAGCGTAAACGAGACGATGGCGGCTCGCTTGATACGTCCGGGCACACGCCTCCCTTCATCGAAACAGCAGTCGGATTTCATTTTATACCCGGGGCTGATGCGGCGATAAAAAAGCGCCTCACCCAAGATGGGCAAGGCGCCAAAGGTTGAAATGCATCCGCAAGCGGTCGAATTAGGTTAACCCTACTCGAAGCTCAGCTGCTCCAGGCGGTCGAAGACTGTGTCGATGCGGGTGAGGAAGTCCCACGGATCGAAGATCTCGTCGAGCTTCTCCTGGCTGACGGTGCAGCGCGGATCGGCCTCGAGACGCTCCTTAAAGGTGGGGCCGGAGACACAATCCTGCACCTCGTGCCAGGTAGCCATGGCGTTTTCCTGCACGATAGCATAGGCATCCTCGCGGGTGATGCCCGTATCGACGAGGGCCAGCAGGACCTTAGAGGAGAAGATGAGGCCGCGAGTCTTGTTGAGGTTGGCCATCATGCGGGCCGGATACAGTTGCAGGCCGTCGATAACGCGAATGAGGCACTGGAACATATGGTCAAGCGCGATGAAGCTATCGGCCTGGGCGACACGCTCGGCAGAGGAGTGCGAAATGTCGCGCTCGTGCCACAGGGCAACGTTGTCGAAGGCGACCTGGGCGTTGGACTTCACGACGCGCGACAGGCCGCAGACCTTCTCCATGGTGATGGGGTTGCGCTTGTGCGGCATGGCGGAGCTGCCCTTTTGGCCCTTGCGGAAGGGCTCCTCGGCCTCGAGCGTATCGGTCTTCTGCAGGTTGCGGACCTCGGTCGCGATGCGCTCGCAGGTGGCCGCTGTAGTGGCAAGCACGCCGGCAAGGTAGGCGTGGTGATCGCGGCTGATGACCTGCGTGGACAGCGGATCGTGGACCAGGCCCAGGTGCTCGCAGACGTACTCCTCGACGAACGGCTCGATGGAGCTGTAGGTGCCGACGGCACCGGAGATGGCACCGAAGGCAACGTTCTTGCGAGCGTCCTCAAGACGATCGAGATCGCGCTTGAGCTCCCATGCCCAAGAGCCAAACTTCATACCGAAGGTCATCGGCTCGGCATGGATGCCATGGGTGCGGCCGGCGCAGAGCGTATTGCGCTCCTCGAAGGCACGACGCTTGCAGATCACGCCGAGCTTCTTAACGTCCTCGATAATCAGGTCACACGCCTGAGTAAGCTGATAGCACAGAGCCGTATCACCCAGGTCGGAGCTGGTCATACCGTAGTGAACCCAGCGGCTAGGCTTGGGCTCGCCCTCGGGAACATCGGCGTCGATATATTCCTTCATGTTGGTCAGGAAGGCGATGACATCGTGGCGCGTGACCTCCTCGATCTCGTCAACCTTCGCCTTCTCAAAGTTGGCGTGGTCGCGAATCCACTGGGCCTCTTCTTTGGAAATACCGATCTTGCCGAGCTCCGCCTGAGCCTCGCAGGCCAGGACCTCAATCTCCTGCCAAATGGCGTACTTGTTCTCGAGGGAGAAGATGTGTCCCATCTCCGGGCGGGTATAGCGATCGATCATAGCGGCTCCTTTTTGGTTATTGGCACGTTGGTCGTAACCCAACCATTGTACCGTGCGCAGGTGCGAGTATGGGCAGTAGGCATTAACCTAACATTTTGTAGCATAGAGCGGCTGCGGGCGAGCCCCTCGGCCTCACGAAGCCGCGGAGGAAGACTTTGTTGAATTGGCCGTCCCCATGTCTCCCATGCTCGATGGAGCGGGCAACGGGACGTCCGCGTATTTGCTTCGCAAATCCGCACCGGCTGCGGTCGGCATGCCCCGGTCCACGAAACCGCCGAAGGAGACCAGATCGAGCCGAGTGTCCCAGCATCCCCCTTGGCTGATGGAGCGGGCAACGGGACGTCTGCGTATTTGCTTCGCAAATCCGCACCGGCTGCGGTCGCCTATCGGCGACCTTGCCTGCTCGCTTTAAACGCTTCGCGTTTATTTAACGCTCGCACCCTGGCGGGTTCGAGTCCCGGCACTTTATTGAAAAAAGCACGGCACCGGAACGGTGTCGTGCTTTTACTTTTTTGGAGCGGGCAACGGGACTCGAACCCGCGAGTGTCAGCTTGGGAAGCTGATGCCTTACCACTTGGCGATGCCCGCAATTGCGCATTGGGATAAATTAGATGCTTGGATAGTATATACCGAGCATTTCAAGGGGGCAATATGAATGCGGCGTGTTATCACTATGCAATCGCGCACCGCGCACTGCGGCACAAAAGCCTACGAAACGCGCTCCAACTGGTCCCTTGCATCAGAAAGCGCGTGTTCTACCCCGTTTTGCACCTCAGTATCAAAACGATACGCAGGGACCGAAACGCTTAAACCATAGAGACGCCCGCCTTTTTCTATGGGAACGGCGATGCACTCAACCCCTTCTGCCATCTCCTGATGATCATATGCAAAACCACACCTTCGGACCTCCTCGAGCTGCCGCATCAGGTCATCTATGTGTTTTACCGCATGCTCAGTCGTTTTTTCGAATGGGAAAGGAAGCAGCGAGCGAACCGACTCCTCATCCCATCGAGATAGGATCGCCTTTCCAATCGCCGTGCAGTGCGCAGGAAGGGTCTTACCGATTTCCGATGAAAGACGGATGTGCTGGGGGGAATCAACGCGCGAAATATAGAGGACACGACCGTGGTCGAGCACACCGAGCTGACAGGTCTCTCCGCACGATGCGACAACCTTTCGCATGGCTGTCTCAAAAGAGGACAATCCCCCACTCTCACGATCGAATGCCTTGCCCAGCAGATACGTCTTAAGCCCAATCGAATACCTACCGGTAGTCTCGTCATAACTAACGTAATCTGAATCGGCCATGGTGTGCAAAATCGAGAAGAGACTGCTTTTTGGAGCGCCGACAATGCGGCATATCTCCGCCATGGTAAGTCCGCTCTTTGTAGCCGAAAGGGCCTCAAAGATTGATAGAACCCGCAAGGTAGAGCGGTGGCCAGCAGGATTATATCGCGAGGACATGGCAACTCTCCTTGTTCATTAACGCCCAAACTTTCCCCGTAAGTATAGCGGCATGCCCCTTCAAGCAACCGTTCACCGGCCAACCAAAACCATTCGCGGCGGGACCGTGTGAGATCTTCAGCATTTCATATATATTGTTCCGTATAACGAATAACGTTCGTAAATACGAACGTTATTCAAATGGACATAGGGAGGAAACATGTCAGACGCTGTAAGCCAAGGCCAAAACGCCGTTGTCATCGATCAGAGGGACAACGTCGCCGTCGCCACCTACCAACTGGAGGCGGGCGCCGAGGCCCGCTATCCCATGCCGGACGGCACGCTGGCGAGCGTTACCGTGACCGACGACATCCCGCTGTTCCACAAGATTGCCCTCGTGGACATCCCCAAGGGTGAGAAGATCGTCAAGTATGGCGAGTTCATCGGTGTGGCCACCACGGACATCAAGCGCGGACAGCATGTTCATACGCACAACTGCGCCAGCTCCGACGACCTGAAGGACTCCGTCGTCACCGACACCGACTCCGTCGCCTCCAAGACCTCCTCGTCCGCGGAGGGCACGCGCACCTTCATGGGCTACCGTCGCCCGGACGGTCGTGTCGGCATCCGCAACCACGTCCTGATCCTTCCCACGAGCATCTGCGCCTCCGACACCACGGAGAGGATCGCGAACGCGGTTGAGGGCTGCGTCTCCTTCCACAACCAGAATGGCTGTTCGCAGGTCGACTGCGACCAGAAGGTGACTATTGCTGCCTTGGCAGGCTACGCTGCGAACCCGAACATCTATGGCGTCGTTTGCGTCTCCTTGGGCTGCGAGGGCTGCCAGAACGACATCGTGGTCGATGCGATTCGCGAGCGCACCAACAAGCCCGTCGAGACCCTGGTCATCCAAAAGGTCGGCGGCTCCATCAGGGCGATCGAGGAGGGTACGCGCCTTGCCCGCAAGATGGTCGCCGAGGCGGACCAGTGCGTCCGCGAGCCCACTGACATCTCCGAGCTCATCTTCGGCACCAACTGCGGCGGCTCCGACCCCTCGAGCGGCCTTGGCTCCAATCCGCTGATCGGCGAGGTCTCCGACTGGCTCGTCAACCATGGTGCCACCTCCGTGCTGTGCGAGACGCCCGAGCTCTTTGGCGCCGAACACATCCTCGCCCGCCGCGCGAAGGACAAGCAGGTTTCGGACGACATCCTCAAGATCGTCTACGACTACGAGAAGTACGTCCAGATGTTTGGCGCCGAGATGCGAGAGGGCAACCCCAGCCCTGGAAATATGGCTGGCGGACTCACGACCCTCGAGGAGAAGTCTCTCGGCTGCGTGCACAAGGGAGGCCACAGCCCCCTCAACGCCGTCTATCCGTACGCGGCGCAGCTCAATCCGCACGAGGGCCTCGTCGTGATGGACACCCCCGGCAACGACCCCTCCAGCGTGGGCGGCATCATCGCCGGCGGCTGCCAGCTCGTGGTCTTCTCGACCGGTCTTGGCACCCCTACCGGAAACGCCATCGCGCCCGTGTATCGCCTGACTGCCAACAAGCGCACCTACGAGGCCATGAGGGATAACACCGACCTCGACGCGAGCCCGACGATCTACGGCCCCGAGTCCATGGAGGAGATGCGCGACAGGATGCTCGACGACATCATCGCCGTCTGCAACGGCCGCAAGGTCTGCGCCGAGGCCCTTGGCTATACCGAGACCGCCCTTCCGCACATCTGCAACTATATGTAGGCCAGCGTCTGACAGGACGCTTCAGAAAGGAGAGAAACCGTGACAACCACGCAAGCCCCAGAAAAGACGCCCAACGCGTTCCAACGCGGCGTCAACGCGGTCATCGACCTGCTGTCTTCGTTCTTCCTCCCGATCATCAACCTGCTCGTCTCCGTCGGCATCCTCAAGGGCATCCTGACGCTTCTGCAGGTCTCGGGCATGGTCACCGACGACTCGACCACGTATGCGATCCTCAACGCGATGGCCGACTCGCTGTTCTACTTCATCCCGGTGTTTCTTGCTTACACCTCGTCAAAGCGCTTCGATGTTGACACGGTGACCGCCGTCCTTCTCGGCTGCATCCTGGTGTATCCGTCCATCACCACCATCATGGCGGCGGACGCGCCCGTCTACCTGTTTGGCCTCGAGCTCTCGAAGGCGACGTACTCCAGCTCCGTCATCCCCATCCTTCTTGCCATCTACTGCGCGAGCTGGGTCCAGAAGGCCTGCTACAAGATCATCCCCGAGACCTTCCGCGGCCTGTTCACGCCGCCTATCACGATCATCGTTATCGTCCCGCTCACCCTGGCCGTCTTCGGCCCCCTCGGCACCATCGTGGGCGGTTGGCTCGCGCAGGGCTACGAGGCCGTCTACAACCTCTCGCCGCTCGTCGCCGGCGCGCTGATCGGCGCGTTCCAGCCGTTCCTCGTCATCCTCGGCCTGCACTGGGCCCTGTTCCCCATTGCCATGAACAACGTCGCGGTCTACGGCTTCGACACCATCATGGCCCTGTTCGGCGGCGCGATCTTCGCCCAGGGCGGTGCCGCGCTCGCCGTCGCCCTCAAGACTAAGAACAAGAAGTTCCGCTCCCAGGCGATCTCCGCCTCGCTCACCACGCTGCTGGGCATCACCGAGCCCGCGATGTACGGCGTGAACCTGCGCCTCAAGAAGCCCATGGTCTGCGCATGCGTCGCCGGCGGCATTGGCTCCGCCGTGGCAGGCCTGTTCGGTTGCGCCGGCACCGCCTTCGCTTTGCCCGCGCTCACCACGCTGCCCGTCTTCATGAGCCGCGCGTTCGTTCCCTTCTGCATCTCGCTGGCGCTCGCCTTTGGCCTCGCCTTCCTGTTCACGCTCTTCGTCCCGATCGACGACGTGACCGAGGAAGAGATGGAGGCCGAGGAGCAGTCCGCCTAGCGTCCGGATTGCAAGGCCACTCTATGTCCCGCGCCTGCGGGTTCGACCGGAGGTGGTGCCCACCTGGCAGCAAAGCGTATCCGTCACTGACCATATATCCATTAGACATTGTTTGACGTAAGGAGAAAAAAATGAAGAAGATCGACGCACACGCCCACGTCTTTGACCACATCGGCTCCATGGGCAAGGCCGGAGAGCTGCGCCCCCTAGGCAACGGCAACTGTCGCTGGGCCACCGGCGAAGAGTTCCGTATCATCCCCGAGGGCAAGGGAGACAAGGAGTACCTCGTTGAGACCTTCATGGACGTCATGGACGAAAACGACGTCGAGAAGGCCATCCTGCTGCAGGGCGTCCTGTACGGCCTGCAGAACGAGTACGCCATGGAATGCGCCGAGAAGTACCCTGACCGCTTCAAAGCCGCGGTGATGCTCGACCCCTTCTGCCGCTGCGCCCAGCAGATCCTCGAGCACTTCATCAACGATCTGCACGCCCACGTCTTCAAGTTCGAGGTCTCTGTGGGCGGCGGCCTTTCCGGCTACCACCGCGATTTCGCGGTCGACGGCCCCGAGATGACGGTCCTCATCGACAGGATCGCCCAGGTCGAGGACGCCACTCTGGTGCTCGACATCGGCAGCCCCAACCAGTCCAGCTGCCAGCCCGAGGCCGTATATCGCCTGGCCAAGAAGTACCCCGGCCTGCACATTGTCGTCTGCCACCTGCTCGCCCCGTCCCTTGAGGACGGCGACGTCCTCAAGTGCGCGCTTCCGTACCTCGCCCACGATAACGTCTGGGTCGATCTCTCCGCGCTGCCCTGGAACGTCGCTCCCGAGGCCTACCCGTATCCCACCGCGCTCGAGTACATCGCGATGGCGAAGGACGTCCTGGGCGCCGACAAGATCATCTGGGGCACCGACTCCCCCTGTGTCCTCACCAAGTTCGACTACAAGGACCTCTATAGCTTCATCGAGGACTCCGACGTCTTCACCGACGCCGAGAAGCAGGGTGTCTTCTACGATAACGCCGTCAAGGCCTACTACCTCTAGGTCCTTCTCGGCAGTGCAGGGATTCGTGGGGGTGTGACCCCGGAAAGCGAGTGACACATGTTTGAGGGAGTCTTCTGCCCCTCCATCACCATCACCGACGATGATGGAAAGATCGATTACGAGCTGTGGGGCAGGCACCTGGACCACCTGGCCGACGCGGGCATCAACGGCGTGCTGCTGTTTGGCAGCATCGGCGAGTTCTACAGCGTGAGCCTCGAGGACAAGAAGTCGGTCATCGACTTTGCCGTCGAGCGGGTCGCCGGCCGCATGAAGGTCTTCGTCGGCGTGGGTGACACCACCTACGACAACGTCCTCGAACTCACGCGCTATGCCCAGAAGGCCGGTGCCGACGCAGTTCTGGCAGTCTCGCCGTACTACTTCGGGCCCACCGACGACGCTGCCGAAAAGTACTTTGGTGGCATCGCAGACACCACCAACCTGCCCGTCGTGCTATACAACTTTCCGGCGCGCACCGGCACCGACCTGTCGCCCGAGCTCGTGGCCAGGCTCGCCGCCGCCCATCCGAATATCTGCGGCATCAAGGACACGGTCGACACCATCAGTCACACGCGCAAGGTCATCCGCGCCGTCCGCAAGGTCAACCCCGAGTTCTCGGTCCTTTCCGGCTTCGACGAGTACTACCTGGTCAACCGCGCGAGCGGCGGCAACGGCGTTCTGTGTGGCCTCACCAACGTGGAGCCCGAGCTCTTTGTGAGGCTGCACGGCGCCTACCAGGCAGGCGACTTCGCGACCGCCATCGAGTGCGCCAAGCGCATCTCGTCGCTCATGGCCGTCTACGACGCCTGCGATCTGTTTATTTCTGCCATCAAGGTAGCGGTCAATATAAAGGGTCTTCCAATCTCGACCGCGATCTTTGATCCCGCCATACAGGCCAGCGATGACCAAAAGGCAACAATCGAACAGCTCCTGTCATAGACTTGTATTTGGATCGATGTGAGATTACCGTCTTCACATCGATCCAAATATCTTTTTTCTTGTTTAATATATGAATTTATTTCCATAAGTTCATAAATATATGGAGACAAGGACCCGTGGGGGTCCTTTTTCATTTATTTCTACCTGCGCTTTTATCTGATTGTTGTATTTGAGCTCGATTTGTCAGAAATCGGGCAAGCTTTTGGTCAGCTTCCGGTACTTACCCGCATGAACCATGGCGGTAGCCTCATCCCAAGCGCCGCGACCTCCCCGTGCGGCGCACGAGGGATAAGGAGCAGCCATGTCCAACGCACCCACGCACTCTGTCCACAGCGCAATCGCAACAGGTCCGCTGCTCCTGCTCCTCTTTTTTCTGATCGGCTGTCTGGCCCCAGGGGCCGCACTCGCCGTCGACGGGAGTGACGCCCTTAATTTCCGCACCATAAGCGACGGTTGCGGCCCCTTCGGTGTCGGTAAATATGAGGCACAGGACACTTCGATTTCGTACTGTATGAACCAAGACTGCCCCGGCCCCAGCAAGCCGGGAGGGCCATGGCGTACATATAACCAGGGCTGGACATGGCTCGATGACGAATTTGCCGCCATCGTCTGTCACGGATACCCCTCCAATACATCCTTTGGCGGCCACAATCTGTCGCCCGATCTCGCCCGTGCCGCCACCCAGATTGCCGTGTGGATGCTCAACGGAACCACGCGCCCCGACGGCACCTATTCGTATACAAATAGCAAGGGAGTTGCCAGGAGCGGTAGGTTTTACGAAAACGCCGAGGCCATAGCGGCTGCACGTTGGCTCTACGACAACGCTAAGTCCGGATCCATTAAGGCAGCTCCACATCGAGCCAGGCGTTATCACGGCCCGGTCTCGGGCGAGGGTCGACACCAGGACATGCTCTATGTTCTGCCCGCCGTCTCCGTATCTTTCCAAAAACAATCGTCCCAGGCTGACATCACCGCCGGTAACGACACCTACAGACTCGGTGACGCAACCTTCGATATCTTTGAAAGTGCGGGCGATGCACGTGTCGGCACTATCCAGATGGACGAAAACGGGCGTGCACAAGCAACGCTTTTGCCCAATACGGCATATTACCTGGTCGAAACCAAAGCCCCGGCAGGCTATATCCCTCGAAGCGACCGAATAGCCTTCACCACACAAAACAGCGGCGAACATGTCACTATTAACGAGCAGCCCGGCACCATCACCTTGCGTATTGCAAAAACCGATGCCGCCACGGATGCTGGCGCCCAAGTTGGGACGTCGCTTGCGGGCGCTGAATTCACCTGCGTCTCGCAATCAACTCCCGGCTGGACTCGCACCCTTACGACCGACGAAAACGGACGGGCGATCCTCAATGACGTTCCTCTGGGTACCTTTACCATCTACGAATCGAAAGCGCCCGAGGGCTACCTGATTTCAAACGACTGTTGGAGCTACACCGTCGGTGCCGAGCAACTCGGAGATACGGGCATCGTTGAGCTCGAAAGCCGTATTCCCAACATCCCCATCGCCTTTGACCTTGAAATCTCGAAGTTTAAGGACCATGGCGATAACGATGAGTCCGGCCTTGAGCAGCCGGCGGGAGGCGTCGTCTTTGAAGTTGTCAGCAATAGCTCCCAACAAGTCGTCGGCACGTTGACCACAAACGTTTACGGCTTTGCCTCCACCAAAGACCAGCCCGAAGCATGGTTTGGCGCAGGCAAGCGACCCGTCGGCGCTCACGGTGCCATTCCCTACGACCGCGCGGGCTACACCGTTCGCGAGGTTGCAGAAACGGTCCCTGAAGGATTTAAGCAAGCAGGGGAATGGACCATCACAGCAGAGCAGACCGCAGACGGTGCCGAGCTTCAGTACATCGTTGACAACCATGCCCTATCGACACACCTTCAAATCGTAAAGCGCGATGCTCAGACCGGCGGCACCGTACCACTTGCCGGCTTTACGTTCCAGCTGCTCGATAGCCACCACGAGCCCGTCTCGCAAACATGTTGGTATCCGGCCCACAATGTAATGAATACCTTCACAACCGATACATCCGGCGCCGTCACGCTGCCTGAATCACTTAATCCCGGAACATACTACGTGCACGAGGCGTCGGCCAAGGAACCGTATCTGCGCGGAGAAGACCTGGAGATAACGATTCCAGCCGACAGAAATCTGACACCGGTCGCCGTCGTCTCGTTCTATGACGACGCCGCAACCGGAAGCATCGAAATCATTAAGACGGATGCTGTAGATGGGCGCGCCCTCGCTGGAGCCACGTTTGACATCCGCGCTGACGGCGACATCGTGCGAGCCGATGGCAGCATCGTTGCCCTGGATGGCGAAACCGTCGCCACCGTTACAACCGACGAACGGGGACATGCGCGAGTCGACCATCTTTCGCTGGGATGCGATACCGCCACCTACGAGGTCGTCGAGACACAGGCGCCCGAAGGTTATCTGCCCAACCCGACCCCACATACTGTGAAGTTGTCGTACGCTGACCAGCAAACGCCCGTGATCGAAGTGCGCCTTGACGTTTCCAACGACTACACCAAGATCGATGTCACCAAAGTCGACGCGTGCGGAGGTCAGGAAGTGACAGGCGCCGAGCTTGTCCTCTACGACTCCAATGGCAACGAAATCGATTCTTGGACTTCATCCGGCAAACCGCACCGCATTGAGCACCTTTCACCCGGCACCTACACCCTGCGCGAAACGATGGCTCCGCGTACTTACGACCTTGCCGAAGAGATTACGTTTGAAGTAAAGGCCACGGGAAAAGTTCAAACCATAGCCATGAGGGATACCCCCATCGAGATCAGGGGAAGCGTCGATAAGCGCCAAGAGATTGCACAGCCAGTCGTAAGCAAACTCGTTGCCAACGGCGACGGAAAAAACCGAGCCAAAGCACGGGCCAATACGCAAGGCGCCTTCTCCTATACCATCGACGCCAAAAATGAGTCGAGCACCTGGGTCGACGAGTTGACCATCACCGACGACCTTGAGTGCGCCAAAGATGGCGCAGCGAAACTTGTTGCCGTTGAAACCCCTATTGCGATCGGTGATCTAAACGGGCTGTGCAACGTGTGGTATCGAACGTCTCCGGCAGGAACAAGCGATACGGGCAAGCAGGTCAACGCAACGCTTGATGACGGGCATCGCAATCCTTGGCTCGAAACGGAAGAGGTTACAAAGCTGCTGGGCGGCGATGTGCGTCTCGTCGATTACGACGGGTGGCACCTATGGAAAGCAGATATCCCGACGGACAAGTCCGTCACGCTCGATACGAAAGAGATCGATCTTGCAGGCGACGCCGTCATCACGGGCATCCGTTTTGAATACGGCGCGGTAGCCGCCGACTTTACAACCAGAAGCGAGGCGGGCTCTTGGACCAGGGATGACCTTAAAGAAGAGCACGACGATCTTGACGATGCAAAGGCGGTCCTTAACTCGGATGCCCGAGGCGCAGTCGTGCATATGCAGGCAACGTCGTCCTATACGCCCCAAACCGCACTTGCCAACAGCGCGCGCGTCGATCTTTGCCGCAACGGCGGTGGCGATAAACTCGAGGCGCATGATGAGGACCGCGTCATCCAACGATGCGCCCTGCCCCAGAACCTGCCGGCAACGGGGTCTGTTCCCGTCGCCGCATGCATCACCGCACTCCTGACCTCGGGCACTGCAGCCATATGGTTCGCTCGCCTTAGGTCAGCCACAAAGAGGCGCTAGCACGATGAAAAGGCGGGCGAGCCAGTCTCCCGGCTCGCCCGCCTTGGGCATAAACGATGAATCGGCTATTCAGCAGATGACGAACCGCCATCGATGGCTGCCTGATCGGACTCGGAAATACCGTCAGCACCCAAACTTTGCTCTTGCTCCACCTCTTCGTTCATTGTCGTCTCGGGCGTCGAGCCCTTAACGCCAACGACATACGCGGCCCCAAAACCCAATGCGATAGCGATCAGGGTCAAAATCAGATAGATGGGCCAATGGCGCTTGATGTACGAAAACACGCTGACTCCTTAGCGGGTCTGTCTACGAACGGCGAATGACCTCGGTCACGACCTCGGACACCGTAGCGATATTGGTCGGATTGACGTTGTACGGCAGATCATCCTCGGTGCGAGCGCAGGCAAGGCGCGGGCCGTCCACACCGGCGATCGTAAGGGCGCGACGGCTCGCCTCGAGCGCTGCGGATGCATCGGTTTTTGCATAGGGCATCTCGAATGCACCGCAATCGACGTGGAACGACTTACACACCTTGCTGACAAGATTCATGATGCGGCGATCGCCCTTAAACAGCTGCTGCTCGCCCTCGACCGTCACCACCGAAAGCCTGCCGGCACCGATAGACTCGAGGTTGATGAAGAACACACCGCGGAGCTTGTCACGATGCGAGGCCAAAAACGCCCTCATGCCGGCGCCGTCGCAATCGGACGCGCCCGTTGCGACGAACCAGATATCGTGGCCGAGCAGCTCATCGTCACCCATGGAGGCAACGGCCGAGAGCATATCCTCGGCAGAAGCACCATCGGAAGAGGTGGCGCCGCCCTTCCAACCGTCGTCGTCATCCTCGAAGTTATCCCACGAGCCAATGCCGCGGCCAGACTTCTTGGCATCGTAATCGTCCTCGACGCCCAGCCAGTCGCTCATGCTGTCCTGCTCGTTCTTCTTTTTGCGACCGAACAAGCCACCCAAGCCGCGCTTCTGCGGCTTGGCGCCCGTCGAAGCAGGAGCCGAGATGGTCTCGAGCGGTTGTGCGCCCGAGGAGATGGGCATGGGGGTCGCGACCGGTGCCGATGTGGGCTCGGGGCCCTGCGCCGTCGCAAAGGGATCATTTGTCTGTGCCGAAGGATCGGGAAGATCGAACAGCGACGTGCGGGACGCGACGTTGGCCTGTTGCATCGAAGGCAGTGACGGATCGGGGACCGAGGCCAGCGGCGACGAAGAGGGCACAGGCGCGGAGGCCGGATCGGGGATATTCATTTGCTGGCGCGGAGGCACCTGAGACGAGATCTGCGCCATGAGGGAATCAACCGTCTCGTCCTGCGTGGGAGCGGCATTGGCCACCGTGGCACCGGGGTCGCTCGGCGCGGGCATGGTAAAGATCTGCGTAGAATAAGGCCTGGACTCATCCGTCTTGGGAGCCTCGTCAATCGCAGGGGCCTCTTGCTCCATAGCAGGAGCCTCGACCTTCTCGGGTGCGCTGGCCTCAACGGAATCGGCCTCGTCGACAACCGAATCATCGGCGGCGTCCTGGGCATCACCGGAGATGGGAAGGGGCTCGGCAATTGCGGTGCCCTGCTTCTCAAACGTCATCGTGGCATCAAATGACATGGTGCCATCGACCGGCTGCTGCGCCTCAAAGGACGTCGTAGCCTCGGCAACGTCTGCGGATGTCGGCTGCGGAGCCTCGAAGGACGTCGTGGCGTCGACGACATCGACAGGCTTCGGCTGCTCGGCCTCACCCTGCTCGAACTCCTGTGCCGCACGCTCACGCTCGGCCTCGGCTGCCTGCTGCTGGGCAATGGCCTCCCGCTCGGCGGCCTCGCGGGCAGCGGCGCGCTTTTCCTCAAAGTCGTCGACGAACTTCTTGCCCTTCGCAAGGGCGCCCTTAAAGAAGCTCGAAGCGCTGGCACCAATCGAGGAGAACGCGGAAGCGATATCGGCATGGGGCGTTGTCGAGGGAAGCTCGGCCGAGAAATCGGTGTCACTCTCATAGGACACGCGCTGCGGGTACTCGTCATAGTCTTCGTCGGCGGTCTCGGCTTCAACCTGTGCCGGAGCGGCAGGCGCCAGAATATCCAGACCGGCTGCAGAATCGAGCGGGGGCTTTTCGTCAGACTCCGCGGCAGCAACAGGGGCAGCGACCGGCTCGGCGGGAGCAACAGCCGTATTGGCCGCGGGCGTAGGCTCCTGTGCAACGGGAGCGGGCTCCAGCTCGAACGTCGGCTCCTCGCCCTCTTCGTAATCGAACGTGCAGGACTCGGGAAGCATGCCGAGCGCACGGATGGCATCCGAACCAAAGCGGATGTTGCCGGCGGCATTGCGATAGAGCTTGGACTTGGGCTCGGAGACTTCGACCACCGCGGGCTCCTCCGCTGGCCCGGCGGTGGACGTTTCCTCGGTGGACACTTCGGCCTGGGCGGTCTGGTCTTGAGCCTCGGGCGCGATAACGCCGATCAGCGTCTCGTCGGCAGAGGCACCCTCAAAACCATCGATCTGTCCATCAAAAGCCTCGTCCTGCTCGGGTGCGTCGACAGGCGCCACCGGCTGGCCAAACTCGTCCTCGTCGTAGGAAGGCTCCTCATATTCAATGGTGTTGCCGTAGTCGTTTTGCTGCTGGGCCGCGGCATACTCGGCCGCCGCGCG
Source organism: uncultured Collinsella sp. (assembly GCA_937997605.1). Lineage (GTDB taxonomy): Bacteria > Actinomycetota > Coriobacteriia > Coriobacteriales > Coriobacteriaceae > Collinsella. The sequence goes on from CALLFD010000141.1 coordinate 20,889, forward strand.
CGCCATTTCCTCGGCGCGACGCTTCTGCTCGCCAAAATAGGTATCGAATGGAATGTCGTCGGGGAACTCGTTTTCGCCCTGATAGGGGGCGACATTGTCCATGACACCGAGCATGGCGGCAACAGAGGACTTGTTGCACACCGCGCCAGACGTGTAGGGAAGCACAAAACGGTTGGAGATGATATTGGCGGCGTTGGCCAGCGCCACAAGGGAGGCCAGGATAGCGACAACCCACAGCAGCACCTTAAGCACGCCGGGAAGCGGCAGGATACGCAGGATGGCGACAGCCGCGGGCGCAATCGTGGCGACAGGCAGGAGCTTGGCGATGAGCGCGCGATATGGAGCGTAGGGCTCGCGAGCAAGGAGCTCGGCACGGGGGGAATCATAGTGGGCCACCACGACGACCGGGCGGTTGCGCGGAGACGCAAGCGGGCCCGAGGCCTTGTGATAGGCGATGACATTTTGGCTCACACCGGTCTTTCCCAGGCGCGAAACCAAAGGATGCCCCGTGCGCTCGAGCACGTAGAGCACGGCACCGACAATGGACAGCAGGGTGCCGACCAAGCCGATACCGCCGCCGATGCCCATCAGCAGGGCGCCGGCAAACGCCAGAATACCGGTAACGGCAAACGCCAACCTGCTGGGCGCGGGAGCATTAAATTCCTGCACCTCGGGGTCAAATCCGTGGTTGCGGAAAATCTGAGCGATATCCTCGGCAGCCAGGCGCTCTTCTTCACTGCACGCCGGCGTAATGCCGGTGTTCTGCAGCAGGTGGTTAATATAGTTCTGGGTGTTCGCCATGTGCGCTCCACATCCATAATCCGACAAATAGGCCCAATGCATGCACATTAGAACCGTATATAGTCGAAAGTATACCCCGAGCGGGCGCAAACGACCGAATTCGGGCCATCTTAACGCCGCGAGCGGACAAGGATATAGCCTAATCTCCATATCGGACTAAAATCATGGCATCAAACGACCTTCTCATGCGAGGATTCTATGACGGCAAGCGACGCGACCGCGACAATTAAAAAGGGGGCACCCGAGCCCGGTTTCGATAAAACGGCTCAGCGCATCCTCAACCTTTTCTTTGTACTCAACAGTTCTCCCGAACCGCTGACGACCGAGCAAATCGTCCTGGATTCCGATTTGGGATACGGCTCGGGCAATATCGACTCAGACAAGCGCAAGTTCCGCCGCGATCGCGACAAGCTGCTCGAACGCGGCATCGTTATCAGGGAGGTTCGTGCTGCCGGAGCGCAGGAAACCGAGGAAAGCGCGTGGACGATCGACCGCGAGCACACGTTTGCCGCGGGCGGTCTCATCACCGCAGACGATGCCGACATCCTACTCAATGCCATCGACCAGACACTCGCGGCAGGCTCATCCACCTTTGCCGCGCCGCTTGCCGACATTCGCTCCAAGATTGCCTACCTCACCGGCATGTCGACGACAGGAGAGGCACCGATTCGCCGCTCTCCCGCCGTCGATGCGGTATGGAGTGCCTTTGCCGAGCGTTGTGCGCTGCGCTTTTTGTACCAAAACGGACGCGGGGAGCAACGCGAACGGACCGTTTGCGTCTACGGCATGTTCGAGCGCGAGGGTACGGCATACTTCTGCGGCCTCGACAATGCCACCGACGACATCAGGACATTCCGCTGCGACCGTATCGTTCGCGCCTGGAGACCTTCGAAGGCCTACGCCATTCCTGCGGATTTCAACCTCAACGATTACTTATTCTTTGAGTTCGATTTTGCCGACCGCCCACCCGTTGCGGCTACGTTCTCGTTCGCGCGTGAAGCGCAGGCCGATATGATCAGCGGTCTCACACGCGGACGAGGCGAACTCATGCGCACCGAAGCAGAGTGGACCTGGACCGTTGACGTGCGCGACCTTGAAGCCGCAGCCTCGTTTTGCATGGCCCATGCCATGGATGGCATGAGGCCCGTCGCCCCCGATGCTCTCAAGCAGGCGTGGAATCACCTCATCGAAAGGACGGTGCACGAGCATGCCCGTGCGTAAACTCACCAGCGAGCAAAGACTCTCGCGCGCCATCGACATCATGGAGGCCCTCTACGCCGCCGGCGAGAATGGCATGACACGAGACGAGCTTTGCAGCCGCTTTGATATCACGGGGGCATCGCTCGACGAGATTCTCGAGATCGTCTCGACGCTTGCGGACCGAGAATCGGGTGCACGCATTATCTGTGAACGCCGCGGCGAGTGCGTGGTCCTCACCGGTGACGCGGGGCGCGTGCTACCGCTGCGCCTGAGTGCCGCCGAGGGCGCTGTGCTCAACCATGAACTTGAATCATTGGGGATCGAACCCCAAGCGGCGGCTCGAATACGGCGCGCCCTTCTTCCCAAAGAGCTCGGCTACAACCAGCGCGTCTTTGACACCGTCGCCCACGGATCGCACTGGCAGCAGCTGAGCTGCGCCATTCGGGACGGCGTTCGCTGCCGCATCTCGTATCGCTCGATGGATGACACACAAGCGCGCGAGCGTTTGGTCGACCCCTTGCGCATCACAGCAAACGGCGACCAAACGTATCTGATTGCCTGGGATGTCGCGGTCGACGAGCAGCGTACCTATCGTATGGATAAAATCGAGGGCCTGGTCTTGACCGACGACTCCGTCGTGCGCCACGCACCGGAGCCCGCGACCCTCCATGACTCCCTCGCCCAGGCGGAGCGGAGCGCGAAGCTTCTCATGCCGCGCGCCTTGGCAGAGCGCCTAGACTGGCCCGGCGTCATGTCGATTGAACCCAATGGAGCGGACAGCTCAACAGTAAACGTGCGCTACGGCTCCGAGCGCTGGCTGTTAAGCCAGGTAATCGCAGCGGGCGGGGCCATCCGCATCCTGGATGACCCCGCCCTGTCAGAGCGTCTGTGCGATATGGCAAAATCCCTCGTCTGTCCGCTTTAGCGGCGCCGCTCGTGGCGCGCGCGCCACAGCTGTAGATAGTGCCCGATTTGTGCCGACTCGATGCGTTGATAGGAACTCGTGGGCAGCGACGTTAAGAATTTCTTGCCGTAGCCCTTCGTCACCAGGCGCGGGTCGGCCAAGATGAGTACGCCACAATCGGTCGATGAGCGAATGAGGCGACCGGCGGCCTGCTTGACCTCGAGCACGGCCTCGGGCAGCGAATAGCGCGCCCAAGCGCGGTCTTCACGCAGATTGCGCTCGCATGAGAGCGGGTCTGTGGGGCTCGAGAACGGCAGCTTGGGGATGATGACACAGCGCAGCGTCTCGCCGCTGGCGTCAAACCCTTCCCAAAAGGCCTTAAGCGCAAAGAGTGATGAGGTCGGTTCGTTGATAAAGCGATCGCGCAGACGGCGAGGAGACGAGTTGCGCTGCTGGCAGTTGAGCTCCAGACCCGCACGGGCCATCTTGGGCTCGACGCGAGCGTACAGTTCCTCCATGTCACGCCTGTTGGTGAACAGCGTGAGCACCGAGCCGCCCATAGCAAGATGAGCGTCGACCAGCACACGCTCGAGCGCCGAAAGGTAGCTCTCACGATCGCGCGGATCGGGGATATCCCCAGCCACGACCACGGCCATATTCAAATCGAAGTCGTAGCTCGAATCCAAGTGCAGTGACGATGATGTTGAGGCACCGATGCGATCGAGGCCGACGGCATGGTTAAAGTGCTCAAAGCTCTTGGAAACCGTCATGGTCGCCGATGCAAAGATAGCCGTGTGGACCTCGGGCAGCCACTCGGTTGCCAAGGCCTCACCAATATCGATGCGCTCCGCGGTCATCGACTCGCCGCCGGCGCGCAATCTGCGATTGACCTGCAGCGAGTACACGTAGTGTTCATCGGTACCGTCAATGATGAGCTTGAGGTTCTCGGCCAGCTCATGCAGGCGGCGCGAGATATCACCCAGGTCGACAACAACCTCGGGCTTGTCGGCGGCGACGGCTTGCACCAGCGCGTCTACGCTCTTGTCAGCTTGTTCCAATGCGTCGATGGCAGTGTAGGCCGACTGTAGGAAATCATGCCAGTCGTCTGATTCGCGCAGCTCGGGGCCAATCCATAGGTTCGCGTTGTCATAGCCCCCGCGGGCACGGCGGCCAAGCTCGCGAACGCCGTCAAACACATCGGCAATCGCCATGCTCGCACGTGCAACCGCCGACGTCGCCTTGGCGGTAAGACCCAGGTAGAGCGTAGAGCCCTCCGAGGTTGCCAAATCGCGGGAAACCTGGCTCAGCGCACCGGTGCTCGAGCCACCCAGGCGCTCAAACAGAACGCGCGATTCATCCGTCGACACCACGCGTGCCCATTGACGGCGTGCCTCGCGCTCGATGGAGTGGGCCTCATCGATCACCCAGTGGCGAATCGGAGGCAAGATTCTGCCCTCGGCCGCGACATTGCGGAACAGCAGGGAATGGTTGGTGACCACAACATCGGCATGCGCCGCGCGGCGGCGGGCGCCGTGGACCAGGCATTTATCGGGGAAAAACGGGCATAGGCGACGGGCGCACTCGCGCGACGCCGTCGTAAAGTCGGGACGGTTGACGCTGCGCCAGCGAATGCCGAGCGAGTCGAGGTCGCCATCGGCCGACTGACACACGTACGCCATGATGACCGCGACCGCCGTAAGCGTGTCGGCGGGATCACGCTTAGTCGTAATTTCGACTTGGCCGCGGCTCATGCGCTCGAGCTTGCGCAAGCATGGATAGTGATCATAGCCCTTGAGGGCACAAAACGATAGGCCGCCATCCAGCTGCTCGGCAAGTTTGGGCAGCTCATGATACATGAGCTGGTCGGCAAGATTATTCGATTTCGTCGCGATACCAACCGTGATGTTGTTGCGGCGCGCGGCCTCGGCAAAAGGCACCAGGTAAGCCATCGATTTGCCGACGCCCGTGCCCGCCTCAATCACGCGATGCGTTCCCGTAACGAGTGCGTCACGGACCTCGAGCGCCATCGCGATCTGCTCATCGCGCGGCTCGTACGTGGGATACATGCGATTAACCAGGCCGCCCGGGGCATAGTCCGCCTCGATTTCCTCGCGGCTCGGCATCTTAAGGACCGGTAGCTCGTCCGCATCAACGCGATCATCGGCCCGATCAGCCTTGAGTACGTCGGCGCGGGCGGCACTGAGAGAGAAGATGGAACCGGGGTTCTGTCCCGCCAAGAACGAGAAGATGGGACGATAGGACCAGGGTACGTCGGGATGCATGTCGGCCAGGCGCGCCATTAAGCCCTGAGGCAAGTCGGTGAGTGCCACGAGCAACACGCGCCATACGCCACACAGGGCGTCGACATCGGCGTTGGCGCGGTGCGACACCGAATCGCAGCCAAACAGGTCGGCCATAAAAGACAGCTTATGCGAGGCCAGGCGCGGAAGCGCGATGCGCGACAGCGCCAGCGAATCGATCCAGATGTCGCTGACGTTGACACCGCCCTTGACCGACTCGATAAACGAGCGGTCGAAGGTGGCGTTATGTGCGATCACCGGGCAGCCGCCGACAAAATCGGCGAGAGCGGCCACGGCATCGACGGCCGATGGGGCATCTGCCACATCGGCGTTTGTAATGCTCGTGAGCTCGGTAATCTCGGCGGGAATCAGCTGCTTAGGGTGCACGAAGGTATCGAAGCGGTCGACGATCTCGCGGCCCGAAAGGCGGGCCGCCGATATCTCAATAAGCTCGTTGTCCTGCACCGAAAGACCCGTGGTCTCGGTATCGAGGACGATAACATCTTCCTCGATGAGACCAAACGATTGGGTTTTGGCGCGCTCGGCGAGCGTGGCATAGGAGTCGATGACAAACTGCGGCGTTCCTGATGAAACCGCGTCCTCGATTAGCATGCAATGCCCGCTCGACGAAGACCCATACGGATCAGGCTGTCACAGACCTGCGGGAACGTCATGTCGTCGGTGTGGCGGATCTCATCCGGATACAGCGACGTATCGGTCATGCCGGGAATCGTGTTGGTCTCGAGGATGACGGGGCCATCCTCGCTCACGATAAAGTCGCTGCGCGAAATACCCAGGCAGCCGAGTGCCTTATGGGCAGCACAGGCGAGCTCCTGAGCACGAGCGTAGTTCTCGGGCGAAATCTGTGCCGGAATGCGATGGATGTCCGTAGGGTCGACATACTTCACGTCCAGATCGTAGAACTCGCAGTCCTCGGGCTTACGGATCTCAACGATCGGCAGGGCGCGCACGTCATCCTCGCCGTATACGCCGACGGTGATCTCGGTGCCCTCGATGCACTTCTCGACCAGCACTTTGTCGCCGTACTCAAACGCCTTGGCGATTGCCGCGGGTAGCTCGGAGGGCTCATGGACCAGGGAAATGCCATAGCTGGAACCGTTTACGGCCGGCTTCACAAAGCAGCGCTCGCCACAAACCTCGACGATATGATCGATATCGACTTCATCGCCCACTTCGAGCGCAAGGCCGGGGGCAATGGGAATGCCCGCCTTGGCGTATAGGAGCTTCGAGACCTCCTTGTCGGCACCGCAGGCGCTCGCGAGCACACCCGACGCCGTGTAGGGGATACCCAGGGTCTCCATGGCACCCTGCATGGCACCATCCTCGCCGCCGGCACCGTGCATGGCGATAAACGCCACGTCAAAGCCGCCGGTCGCCATGGTTACCATAAAATCATCGGCAGCCGTGTCGAGCAGCTCCACCGAAGTGTAGCCAGCCTCCTTCAAGGCCACCACGACGTTCTTTCCCGAATTGAGCGAGATCTCGCGCTCGGCGGAATGACCGCCCGCCAAGACCGCTACGTGCATGTTCTCTAGGCTTTTACCCGGCATGGGCAGACTCCTCCTCTATAATTTCTGCAGCTGATACCATATTGTAGCGATACCCTCTACGTTTCCCCAAAATCGAAAGGCTTCCATGAATCCCAGGACTAAATCTCAGGACATTCGCGACTTGAGCCAAAACGATATTCGCGAGCTTGTGGCCGAACTCGGCCAGCCCGCCTTCCGCGCGAAGCAGCTCATCGAATGGGTCTTTGAGAAGAACGTTTGTTCGTTTGACGATATGACCAACCTTCCTAAGGCTTTCCGCGAGCAGCTTAAAGAGGCTTTTGCCTTTGACACGCCGACTGAACTCACCAAACAGGTTTCCAAAGATGGCTCTCGCAAGTATCTGCTCGAGTACCACGACGGCATTTCCGTCGAGACTGTCGGTATGCCCCGTCGTAACAAGCTTTCCGTCTGCGTTTCTACTCAGGCTGGCTGTGGCATGGGTTGTGCATTTTGTGCCACCGGCCTTAACGGCCTCAAGCGCTCGCTGACAGCCCAGGAGATCGTCGACCAGGTGTTGCACGTCTCGAATGATTTTGGTGAGCGTGCAACAAGCGTCGTTTTCATGGGCCAGGGCGAGCCCTTTGCTAACCACGACGAGGTTCTCAAGGCACTGCGCATCCTTAACGATCCCGACGGTATCGGTATTGGAGCCCGTCACCTTACTGTCTCTACCAGCGGTGTTATTCCTGGCATTCGCAAGTTTGCCGACATTCCCGAGCAGTTTACGCTCGCTGTGTCGTTGCACTCCGCCATCCAGTCCACGCGCAACAAGATTATGCCTGGCGTCAAGAAGTACACGCTTCTGCGCCTTCATGAGGCGCTGCAGCTCTACACTGAGAAGACTGGACGCCGCCCGACCTATGAGTACGCCATGATCGAGGGCGTCAACGATACGAATCCCGAAATGCAGGCGCTCTGCGACTTCTGCGAGGGAACCCTGTGCCACGTTAACCTAATTCAGCTTAACGACATCGAGGGCAGCCCGCTCAAGCCGTCTCCGATTCATAAGGTCGAGGATCTTCAGCGCCGCCTTGAGTCTCGTGGCATCGAGACCACGATCCGTAACTCGCGCGGCAATGATATTGATGCCGCCTGCGGTCAGCTGAAGCAACGTTTCAAGGTCCAGAAGAACGCATAGGGGAGTCTGTACCCCATAACGTTTCATGTGAAACATCCGACAGCCCTGGTTGCAAATAATGTAATCAGGGCTGTTTCATTTGTTTTCATCCTAGAGGACTTGATATACGTAACCTTAGCTTTATAGCCAAAAAAAGGGGTCCTTGTCTCATGAATCAGACAAGGACCCTTTCAAAATAGGCACGTAATTGTTAGGTACCTAATAACCAACATTTTCCCACTGATGGTTAACCCAGTCTTGGTTAATCTTAGGATTCTTAGTCACCTGAGCAGTGCGCATGGCGACATCTTCGGTCATCACATCCATTTTCTTCTTAGATGTATCGACGATATCCTGAGCTCCGCGCAACAGTTGACCTCGAAGTTCATCATCTGTCGCAAGCTTATAACCAGCAAAGGCACCAGTGACGACGGTGGTTGCCAACGCAACGACCGCGAGAACCTTATTCTTCATCCTGATCCTCCTGCCCAAATTGAATCATTTCACCAAGGATACGGGAGAGCTCCTCCTCGTCTTTGAACTCGATTTCGATTTTGTTCTTACCACGCGAGCTCTTCACGCGTACATTCGTGTTGAAAACTTGACGAAGTACTCGAGCGGCCTTTTTGAATGACTGAGGTGTTGCTGGCCTCGGAGTCCTTGGCGTCTCTCCGGCAGAAAACAACGGAGCAAGATTTTCTGTCGCTCTAACGGAAAGACCTTCTGCAACAACTTTCTCAGCAAGTCGAATCCTGGCATCTTCATATGGAACTGCAAGAATCGCTCTCGCATGGCCGGCAGTAAGCTTGCCCTCGAAAATCATCTGCTGCACGACTTCCGGAAGGTCTAACAAACGAAGTGAATTTGTAATTGCGGATCGAGACTTACTAACAGCCTTTGATAACGCCTCTTGCGTCATGCCGCTGGCATCAATGAGCTGACGATAACCCTTCGCCTCTTCGACGGGATTCAAATCAGAACGCTGAAGATTCTCGATAAGTGCAAGAGCGAGCATTTCCTCATCATTAACTTCTTTAATGATGACAGGCAGTTCCTCAAGACCAGCAAGCTTTGACGCCTGGTAACGACGCTCGCCCGCTATAATCTCATAGCCATTTCCATGCTTGCGAACCAACAACGGCTGCAAAACGCCATGTTCTTGGATTGACTCGCTCAACTCGCGAAGTTCAGTTTCGTTAAAGTGAATTCGCGGCTGATTAGGGTTGGGAACGATATCCTCAATAGGCAGTTTTGTTTCAGATGCGGCATTTGAAGTCGATGCAGCCGAACCACCGGTCTCATACTCGGCCTCTGAGACCAAAGCATTGAGTCCACGTCCCAATCCGCCACGTTTCTTTGCACTAGGCACGCTTGATCACCTCTTTTGCAAGGTTCATATACGCTTTTGCACCCTTATTTTGAGGTGCATAGGTAATCACCGGCTCTCCAAAAGACGGAGCCTCAGAGATTTTTACGGTACGAGGAATTAAGGTCTTAAAAGCCTTATCACCAAAGTACGACTGAACTTCCTCAACAACCTGATTCGACAGAGAAGTACGCGAGTCATACATGGTCATAAGCACACCATAGGTGTCTAAGCCCTTATTCAGACGTGATTTGACCATCTTCATTGACTCAAGCAGCTTCGTAACGCCCTCGAGTGCGTAATACTCGCACTGGATCGGAATCAAAACGCTATCTGCTGCGGTCAAAGCATTGATGGTAAGCAGGCCAAGCGAAGGAGGACAGTCGATGAATATAAAATCGAACTCATCCTGAATCGGCTCAAGCAAATCTTTAAGGCGGGTTTCACGAGCAATTGCGCTTACGAGCTCAATTTCGGCACCTGCAAGCTGAATTGTCGCCGGAATAACGAATACCTTTTTGCAATTTGTATCAAGAACAAGCGATTCAGCCGGCACGTCATTCAGCAATGCATCATAGATGCACTGATCAAGGTCTTCTTTTTCAATTCCGAATCCACTGGTGCTGTTTCCCTGCGGATCAAAATCGACAATTAGTGTCTTGCGACCCTGCTCACCCAGTGCTGCTGCAAGGTTTACAGCCGTCGTTGACTTACCGACGCCACCTTTTTGATTGATGATTGCAATAATACGCGTGTCTTTTGCGCTCTTAGAACGCTTAACGTCGCGAAATCCCACGGTCCCTCCTGGTGTGTTTTAAGCTGTTAAACGGAGGATGTTTCACGTGAAACATTCCGATTCAATATCAACATCAATGTTTCACGTGAAACACTGCAAGTTGTTAGTATCCATTATGTTTCACGTGAAACATCTAGGCAAGCGGATTCTTCTTTGCCATGCCATTTGCACGAGGCAATGAAACGGATGCTGGATGACTCTTCTTAAGAACAATGAACTCCCTGTGACCCAAGCCCTCAGGCAAATCAATTGCATCATTCAGAAGCAAGGTGAAGCCGCAGATCTTAGCCGCTGACATGCCGGAAGCAAGCTCCTCATCCGTAGGATTGCCCTTCGTGATAACAAATAGCCCACCATCCTTGAGGTACGGAGCGGCATACTCAACAAGAATCGGTAGAGGGGCCAATGCGCGGGCGGTTACAACAGAGAACTGCTTCTTATGGCTTCGAGCATATTCTTCAAGGCGATCATGAACTGCATGACCATTTTTCAATCCAAGAGCATGAACAAATGTATTGACAGCGTCAACCTTCTTGCCAACAGAGTCAATATAAGTAGCTTTACGATGCGTTGTTATCGTTAACGGAATACCAGGAAAGCCAGCACCTGTTCCCATATCAAGCAAAGCTCCCTCAGGAGCCTTATTGACATAAGGGAGCAAGACAAGTGAGTCGAGGATATGAAGTACCGCAGCGTCTTCTACGTTAAGAATACGGGTGAGGTTGGTTGTCTTATTTGTTTCTAGAACCAAATCCAATTGCTGAATACATTTCCTCAGCTCAGTATCAGTTACACTCAGGGAATACTCTTTGCAATAGGAAGTTAGACGACTCAACATCTCGTCAGCCTGCTGATCAGTAAGTACTAACAACGAAAGCTCCTTTCTGACAAAAATCAGTGTATCGAGAACTTTTGACAAAAAAAAGGGGGACGTGGAAACCACGCCCCCTTAGCATAAGCTCGAGAAGATTATCGAGCAACAATCACCACATGGCGATCAGGGTCAGAACCCTCAGAATGAGTATCGACGGCATCATTGCCACGAAGTGCAATGTGAACCAGTCGACGCTCGTAGGCATTCATGGGCGGAAGCGAAACACTCTTATGAGTGCGGATGGCACGCTCGGCAGCAGACTGAGCCATGGAAGCAACCTTGTCCTGACGGCGACTCTTGTATCCCTCTACGTCCACTACAACCGGATACCTAAAGCCAAGTTTGCGGCTCACCAGCAAAGAGAACATAACCTGAAGTGCATCAAGGGTGCGACCATGACGGCCAATGAGAACAGCAAGATCGGGAGCCGTTACATCCAAAATCAGCTCACCCTCGTCGCCCTCATACTCATCGATAGGAGAGTTGGCGGCATCGAAGTGCGAAAGGATGGAACGCAGGATGGAAATCGCAACATCGGCAATGGTGTCGAGCTCCTCATCGGTCAGCTCTTCACCAGCCTTGTAGCGCTGTGCAATCTCGGGATAATCGCCCGCGACCTGCGGGGCAACCTCCTCAAGCATATCCTCGATGATCTCTTCAGACATAACGTACTCCAAAAGTTAGGTACCTAAATAAGATTGATATCCCACTACTTCTTCTTGTGCGGGCGCGGCTTCTTCTCTCGACGAGTGACCTCAACCTGCAGCGGAGCGTTCTTAAGACGCTCCTCCTCATCGGCCTTCGCCTTGTCGATGACCCTCTGCGTCACAAAAATCTGCTGGATAACCTGCCAAGCAGACGAGACGTCGTAGTACAGCAGAACACCAACGGGAAGGCTCCAGCCCATCCAAAGCATCATGACCGTCATGACAACGGCCATCATACGCATGCTCTGAGCCTGCTGGCCGGTCTGGTTGCGCGACATATAGAGCTGCGGAATCAGGGTAAGGACGGCGAACAGGATCAGGCAAACCAGCGCAGGCAGTGCAACCATAAAGCCATCGGCAAAGGAAGCGCTCGGCGTGGTGGTCAGGTCGGGCAGGATGTTGAAGAACGAGAACGTGCCGTCGTTAAAGTACTGCGGCAGGTTGCGCAGCAATGTAAACAGGGCGAACAGGATAGGCATCTGAATCAGCAGCGGCAGACAGCCAGCCATGGGGTTGAACTTGTTCTCGCTGTAGAACTTCTGCATCTCCTCGGCCTGACGCTGGGGATCGTCGGCATAGCGCTCCTGGATCTCGAGCATCTTGGGCTGCAGCACCTGCATGCGAGCCGTCGACTTGGTCGACTTGAGCATGAGCGGCGTCAGCAGCAGACGGATGATGATCACCAGGATGATGATGGACAGGCCCCAGTCGACCGCAAAGGTCTGGATGAGCTTGAGCAGCTCGAAAAGGATGTTAACGATCCAATCCCACATGTAAGTTTTCCTCCGATAGCGAGTGCCCACTAGGGCACAGGGTCATAACCGCCGACGTGCAGGGGATTGCAGCGAGCGATGCGCCTCACGGCAAGCCAGCAGCCTCTCAAAACACCGTGCTTCTCAATCGCCTGGACGGCGTATTGCGAGCACGTTGGGTAATAAATGCAGGCGTCAGGCAATAAGGGCGAAATAACCTGTTGATATATGCGAATAGGAGCGATGGCAACACGTCGCAAAACGTGATTGCTCATCGCTCCTCCCCGGCAACGCCGGCGCGCTTCATAAGCGAACGCAACGCCTTGTCCATCTCCTGCGGCGAGGAAACCCTCGTCTTGGGAGTTGCAAACAAGATGATGTCATAACCCGCAACGGGAAATCCGCAGCTGCGGGCGGCCTCGCGCATCACACGCTTAGATCGGTTGCGCACGACGGCACAACCGAGTCGCTTAGCACCAACGAAGGCGACCCTTCCGGAGTCGCCTTCGCCAACCGATTCACATATGGTCATTCGAATCAGAGGGTGATTGAAACGACGCCCCTGACTGAACACATGCTCGAAATCTTGCCGAGACTTAATAGTCTTCATGCGAGATGTGTGTATCGCTGCTAGACAGTGAGACGCTTGCGGCCCTTGGCACGACGACGGGCGAGCACGGCACGACCACCCTTAGTGGCCATACGGGCACGGAAGCCGTGGGTCTTGGCACGCTTACGCTTATTAGGCTGATACGTACGCTTCATCTTAAGTTCCTCCTGCTGCATTTCGAGTGTCCGCGGGGACGCGGACGCAGATATAGACACGTGAGCTTGAAGATTGTAGGGAAATCAATGTTCAAATGTCAAGAAATCAAAGGTAAAAGGTTGCGCAGTTCACACGGTTCCCCCATAAGCACAACCGAAATTTGCGCCTCATGGCAACCTTTCACGATATTTCATCGAGTTTTCAACAGGTCATGTTGGCAATGTTGAGAACTTTTCGCCCGTTTTCCAAAGTTTTCAACAAGTTTTGAAAAGTTGTCGAAAGATGAGAAACGTTGCACGGTGAGCTACTATTTGTTCGAAACCTTTTGAAAGATTGCGAGCGGCATGTCTGACGACTTTTACACCATGGTCGATTCCGGAGACCCGGCACCCGACAACGAGCACATCACCGGCGTGCGCGAAGAGCGTGCGGAAGGCGAGCAGACGACCACGCAGGCGCCAAAAGCCATGTACGCCGCGCGCATCGCCGTCTATGACGACATGCTGTCGACACCGCGGGTGATCGTCATTGATCCGCAAGATGTCCGCACGTATTTGGAAGAGACGACCAACACCGTCTACCAGTGCATGAAAGAACAAGGTGGCCATATCTCGCTCATGGTCATCCGCGAGATTGTCGAAAACTTTATCCACGCACACTTTGCCGAGCCCATCATCTCGATTCTGGACGGCGGAGACACCATCCGCTTTGCTGACCAAGGACCCGGCATCGACGACAAGGAACGTGCTTTCGACTTTGGCGTTACCAGCGCAAACAGCAAGATGAAGCGCTATATCCGTGGAACCGGAGCAGGGTTTCCCATGGTGCAGGAGTATTTGGAAAACGCCGGCGGTGCCGTATCCATCGAGGACAACATGGGTAGCGGTACCGTGGTTACGGTAAGCCTGGACCCTAAACGCGTGCAGGAAATCGAGCGCGCCGGTGGACGAGGTGCTGCCGTGCGGCCCGAGACGGAGCAGCCCACATATCCCCTGCCGGGAGCTTTTGCGCAGCAGCCCATGGCAACGCAGCAGATGCAGCCCCCCGTGGGGCAGATACAGCAGCCCGGAATGCTTCCTACACAAGAGCCCCAGGCGGCATCGATGTCGATGCCGCCAAACATGCCAGAGGCCATGCCGCTGGCTGATCAGGATGCAGCAGCAATGCAGCAGGCGACGGGGGCGCCGGGTGGCCAGCAAATGGGCTATCAGCCGTACCAACAGGGATATCCATATCAGCAGATGCCGCCACTGGGGTATGGCCAGCAGTTCCCGCAGCAGTACCAGCAGGGATATCAGCAGCCGTACCAGCAGATGCCGCAGCAGCAGTACAACCCCTGGGCCCAGCAGACGCCTCCGCAACCTTACCAACAGTGGCCTCAAAGTTTTCAACAGCAAATGCCGCCGACGCAGAGTTCTCAACAACCAGCAGCTCAAATGATGTATCCTAATGCAGTAAATCAGTATGCACAGCCACAACCGGACGTGTTCGTAAGCGATCGCGGCAACGCCGCGCTGGGCTATCTGGCGCAAAATCAAGAGTGCGGCGCAACCGATCTTGCGAGGGCGTTTGGAAACTCGGCCCCCACTTGGTCACGCACGCTCAATGACTTGGCGCAGGCCGGCTTGGTCATCAAGCATGGCCAGAAATACCATCTGACCGAACTCGGCGCCGCTCGCGTGCGAGCTCAGAGCTAAAGAACGGGAGAGACAGTGGACGAGGAAGCAAGCATCATCCTGGGGGATGCCATCGCCTTTTGCCAGCGCGACGGCCAAGATGCACGCCTCATCAACATGCTGGGGCAATCGCGCGCCATAAGCCTGACCGAAGATACGCTCACGATCGAGGCCCCCTCGCGCTTTGCCATCGCGCAGCTCAAAAAGCATCAGCCGACTATTGAGGCCTATCTGGAAGAAATCGCCTTTGCACCGATCGCGCTCGACATCGTGGCACCGCAAGGCGCCGCAACGGAATCCGCTGCCGCGACGGCGCCCGCCACGGCTCCCGCCGCTTCCCCGGCGGTGCCGGCCTCCGCAGGCGACGCACCGACAATCGAGCACCAGCACAGCGATGTTTCCCGTGAAACCATGGCACCGTTGCCGACCGCGGCGGCGACGTCAACGAACGCACCCGTCACGCACATGCCCATCGCTCACGACGCAGCGGCGGGCGCGGATTCGGGCATTGCAATCAAGAACACGCTCTCGGCCGATGATTTTCGTCGCATGATGAACCAGATGAAGGGCAGAGCGCCGACTAAATCCACGCAAGCTGCGGCGCCCGCTTCACCCATGCCAGCGCCGACCGTGCCGGCCGAGCAGAATACGGATGGAGCCCCACTCGCCGCGAACTCAAAATTCACCTTTGAGAACTTCGTCTACGGCCCCGAGAACAGCCATGCCTATCGCTCGGCACTCAAGTTTGCCGCCCTCGCGGATGAGCGCGGCACGTGCACATCGCTGTTCATCTACGGCAAATCGGGCCTGGGCAAGACGCACCTGCTGCTTGCCATCAAAAACGAGCTCGCCGAGAAGTCGCCCGAGATCAAGGTCAAGTATGCCAACTCCCAGGCATATCTGGACGACCTGATGACCGAGTTCGACCGTCAAAAGAAGAGCAACGCTCCCATCATGCAGGCGTACCACGGCGTGGATGTGCTCATCATCGATGACATCCAAAACATCATCGGCAAGCGCGCGAGCGTGGACTACTTTTTCCAGCTCATGGACGAGTTCATCCGCAATAACAAGAAGGTCGTCATCGCGGCAGACCGTGCCCCCAAGGACCTGAGCATGGACGAGCGTCTGACCAGTCGCTTCAACGCCGGAATGCTCTGCCTGGTCGCAGAGCCCAGCTACGAGATGAAATACAAGATATTGCAGCGCTATTACGAGAACACCATCGTCGCCGCTCCCGAGGCGGGCGACGACTCGCTGCTGGCGGCCTATGGGGGCGACGGCGGGCACCTGACCGACGAGCACTTTAAACACATGGCCGAGGTCTCGGGCACCAACATCCGCGAACTCGAGAGCTTTTGCGAGCGCTGCGCCGGCGAGGCGGGCGACCGCGAGCGCGAGGGCGGGGAGCTCACCTTTGACGATATCGACGCCATCGCCAGCCAGTACTTCGACACATCAGCCAAAAAGATCAACGTCCAGACGGTTCAGTCCGTCATCGAAGAGCAGTACGGCGTAACGCACGAGGAGCTCATCGGCCCGCGTCGCAACGCCAATATCGCCAAAGCACGCCATATCGCTATCTACCTGGCCATCGAGATGTGCGAGATGACGACCACGGCGGTGGGCGCCGAATTTGGCAACCGCAACCACTCAACCGTCAGCACGAGCTACAAAAAGGTCCAGAAGATGATCCAGGAAGACCGCACCGTCACCGAAGACCTCAAGTCGCTGCGCGATAAAATTACACTGCGCTCGTAGGGAAATAGAGACACCTGTTGAAAACTTGTCGAAACCACGGGCATAAGGTGTCTAAAACCCAACCCGCGGTGATGAAAAGTTTTGCGCAGGTTTTGAACGTGGAAAACCACCCCCGTTGCACACAGGTTGCTGTCGATTCTCTTTCTGGGTCTGACCTGCGTCTTTGGGAGTAATCAACAGTTTCGTCAGTGCTATTACTATTATTAAGATATTTATATCTATAGAAAGGTATTAAAAGATGAAGTTCACCGTCAGCCAGAGCTCGCTCACACAAGCCATCGGCGTCGTTATGAAGGGTGTCGCTTCGGCATCCACCCTTCCCATCCTGTCGGGCGTGCTCGTCAAGGCGCAAGACGGCATCTTGGAATTCCAAACCTCTAACTACACCATCTCGATCCGTCATCGCATCGCGGCGCATGTCGAAGAAGAGGGCGAGATGGTTATACCCTGTAAGATGCTCTCCAATATCACCAAGACCCTCCCCGATGCCCCGGTCACCTTTGAGCTGTCCGAGCGCCAGGTGCTGATCAGTTGCGAGAAGAGCTCTTTCCGCCTGAACACGCTCGATGCCAATGACTTCCCCGAGTTTCCGGCCTATGCCATCGAGAGTGCCGTGGAGCTGCCGACTGATATCTTGTCCGAAATGGTCGGCCGTGTGTGGCGCGTCACCTCGACCGACAAGGCCCGCCCCATCCTGGGTGGCGTGCACATGAAGGTCGAGAACAACACCGTGCGCCTGGTGTCGACCGATTCCTTCCGCTTGGCCGTGTGCGATACACAGGTCGAGACCTCGACTCTCGAGGGTTCCTTTGAACTCAACGTTCCGGCCGATGCCTTTAACGACGCGCTGAACATCATGGCCAGCCAGGCGACCATCATGATCGGGGCTACCGACACCCAGGTCGTCTTTGAGGCCGGCAACACCACCTACGTGTCGCGCCGCATCGAGGGCATGTATCCCAACTACAAGCAGCTCATCCCCGATTCGTGCGTGACGAGCGTCAAGATCGACGTCGCCGCCTTTAACGCCGCCCTCAAGCGCGTGGCCGTTATCGCGAGCGCCAACCCCGCCGTCAAGTTCGAGATCGATGTCGAGAACGGGCAGATGGGCCTGTCCTCCATCTCCAATGACCAGGACCTTGCGCAGGAGACGATCGATGTCGAGGCCGAGGGCGAGTCGGGCACCATCGCCTTCAACTACCACTACATCTTCGGCTGCCTCAATGCCCTGTCCAAGGAGAAGGAGATCACGCTGGAGCTCAAGAGCTACTCGCAGGCGGGCATCTTCAAGTCCTACGACAAGATCAACTACCTGTACCTGGTCATGCCGGTTCGCATCTAGCGCTGCGCCATGACCATGTTCGCCCGCGATCTTTCCGTCGCGCACTACCGCAGTTTCGAGAGCTATCGTCTTGCCCTGGACGAGGGCGTGACGATACTTGCGGGACCCAACGCGGCGGGAAAGACCAATCTCATAGAGGCGCTGCAGCTGCTGACGAGCGGCGCCTCGTTTAGGCATCCGACCGCAGCCGAGCTCGTCCATGATGGCGTGGGCTCGTGCAAGATCGAGCTGAGGCTCGAGGGCGACGGCCGCGTACTTGATATGGGATTGAGCGCGGAGGACGGTAAACGCTCGTTTAGCCGCAACGGCAAGAGATGCTCTGCCGCCGGTGTGCGCGGGGTTCTGCCGAGCGTGCTGTTTTGCCCCGACCATCTGGACATGGTTAAGCGAGGCGCCAGTGTGCGCCGCGCCGCCCTCGACGACTTTGGCATGCAACTGAGCGCACGCTATGCCGATCTTGCGAGCACCTATGGTCGCTGCGTGACCCAGCGTAACGCCTTGCTCAAGGAGGCCTGGTGCTGCCGCGAGATGCTCGGCGCGTGGAACGATTCGATTGCCCGCGCGGGCGCGGCTCTGCTCGTGCACCGGTTGGCCCTGCTCGACCGGCTGGCGGGCCATGTGCGTACTGCCTACGGGCAAGTGGCGTCCGGTGAAGCCGCCAACGTGTCCTATGCGTCCACGCTGGGGGATTTGCCCCAGGTCGAGGATCGCGAAGAGCTGAAGGGCTGGGCGTACGAGCGCATGCTGGCTGCCCTTGATG
>CALLFD010000142.1 GCA_937997605.1 uncultured Collinsella sp.
GCATATTCATGTGACGGGCATTGTGCAGGGCGTTGGCATGCGACCGTTTGTGTATCGCGAGGCCATGGCATATGGCATTTGTGGATGGGTGCTCAATGCGGGCGACGGCGTGCATATCGAGGCGCACGCTCCGGCCGATGCGCTCGATGCTTTTGTTGCCGCGCTTTCTGAGCATGCGCCTGCGGCAGCCCGCGTAGAGCATGTCGAGGTTGTGGACCTGGCAGCCAACGGTTGGGATGCCGCCAATGAACAGAGTTTTCGCATCGTAGCATCGCAGGACCAGACCGCGCACACGACGCTCGTCTCGCCCGATATCGCTACCTGTGACGATTGTCTGCGCGAGTTGTTCGATCCCGCCGACCGACGCTATCACTACCCCTTTATCAACTGCACCAACTGCGGCCCACGCTTTACCATCATCCGATCGCTGCCTTATGACCGAGCGGCCACGTCGATGGATTGTTTTCCCATGTGTCCCAAGTGCGCCGCGGAGTATGCCGACCCACTCGACCGGCGTTTTCACGCGCAGCCCGATGCCTGCTTTGATTGCGGACCGCATATTACGTGGCACGAGGCTGTGAACGGCGATGTGTGCGGGAATTCGTCCGCGTCGCTGGCCGTCGGCACCACGCGCGAGACCAGCGACGCCATCATCGAGCGCTGCGTTGAGCTGCTGGCCAGCGGTGGCATCGTCGCCATCAAGGGCCTGGGCGGATTCCATCTAGCCTGTGACGCTGCCAACGAGCAGGCGGTGGCCGAGCTGCGCCGTCGCAAGCGTCGCAGCAATAAGCCGCTTGCCGTCATGGTGCGCAGTCTTGCTGATACCGAGCGCCTGTGTCATATCGACGATGCTGAACGCGATCTGCTCGCTGGCAGTATCCGCCCCATCGTGCTGCTGCGCCGGCGCACTGTTGGCGAGGGCAACGGCGACTCCCCCGACATCCTCGCCCTCGCGCCATCTGTCGCACACGACTTGCCCGAGCTCGGCGTCATGCTCCCCTATACGCCGCTTCAGCATCTGTTGCTCGCCGCGGCAGAAGCCTGCGGTATGCACGCGCTCGTCATGACCAGCGGAAACCTGAGCGAAGAACCCATCGAGACCGACGACGACCTTGCCTGGGAACACCTCGTTGCTGCCGGCATCGCCGACGCGTTGCTCGGTAACGACCGCGCGATCCTCTCGCGCTATGACGATTCCGTTGTGCGCGTGGTTGACGGCACCGTTATGCCCGCGCGCCGCGCTCGCGGATATGCACCCCAGCCGCTGCCGCTGCCGGCGCTCGGCCGCGCTCCGTCCTGCGTGCTTGCCTGCGGGCCACAACAAAAGGCCACGATTGCGCTCACGCGTGAAGGGACGAACGGCGAGGCGACCTGTTTTGTGTCGCAACATATCGGCGATGTTGAAAACGGCGGGACCTTCGATGCCTGGAACGCCGCGCGCACGCGCTTGGAAGATCTCTTTGATTTGGCGCCCGCCGCCTTGGCCTGCGATGTACACCCCAGCTATCTATCGGGCCAGTGGGCGCGCGAGCAGGCGCGAAAATGCAATCTGCCGCTCGTCGAGGTGCAGCACCATCATGCGCATATCGCGAGCGTAATGGCCGAGGCCATCGCCGCGGGCCAGCTTACAACCGACGCGCGCGTCCTTGGCATCGCCTTTGACGGCACCGGCGCCGGCACCGATGGGACCATTTGGGGCGGCGAGTTTCTTGTTGCCAGCCTTGGCGGCTTTGAGCGCGCCGCGCATTTGCGCACCTGGGCGCTCCCCGGTGGGGCGGCCTCCGTGCGCGACGCCCGCCGCAACGCCTTTGCCCTGCTCAGTGAGCTCGGCCTGCTCGAGCACCCAGGTGCCGCTCGGCTTTTAGACAGCCTCAACGAGCAAACGCGCAACGTGACAGCCACCATGATCGAGCGCGGCACCAACAGCCCGCGTACCAGCAGCATGGGGCGTCTCTTTGATGCCGCGGCAGCGATTCTGGGCATCTGCGACAAGGCAACCTACGAGGGCGAACCCGCCATAGAACTCGAAGCCGCCGCCTGGCGCGCGCTCGACAACGAAATCGCCCATTTTCCCGACGACAACGCCGGCTATTTCGCATCTGGCCCATCGTGGCTGGACGGGCCCTATGTTCTGGACCAGAAAGCACTCTTTGAGGCACTTTTGGGAGGAATTGAAGCCGGAGCGCCCGCCGACAGGCTCGCACTCGACTTCCATGTCGCCGTCGCGCGCTCCTCGGCGCGTATCGCCAGCGATATCTGCGTGCACGAGGGCATCGACACCGTCGCGCTCTCGGGCGGCGTGTTCATGAACCGACTTCTGCTTCAGCTCCTCGCCCGCGAGCTCAAAAGCGCAGGCCTTACTGTCCTTGTCCCCCACACCGTACCCGTCAATGACGGCTGCATCGCCTATGGTCAGGCGGCGGTCGCACGCACTCGTCTTGCGCAGATTGCATCACAGTAGCTCGCCCTCGCACGCCGCCGCGCCCAGCCGTCTCACAGGCGTAACGCGTTTGCCCGCGAACCCCGCGAGCGCTACCATCAACTGATGGATTATTGAGCGCCCGTCCAGCGCAAAGCGTATAAAAGGGGAACAATATGTGCCTTGCCGTTCCCGGTAAAGTAGTCAAACGCGACGACGACCTCAAGGCCACCGTCGACATGATGGGCATCGAGCGCCCCGTGTCGCTGCGACTCGTGCCGACGGCGCAGGTTGGCGACTATATTCTCGTACACGCCGGCTTTGGCATCCAGATTGTCGACGAGCAGGAAGCACAGGAAACGCTCGAGCTTGTTAATGCCATGTCCGAGCTGGTCGAAGAAGACCAGCTGACCACCAACCCGGCGGAGGCTTACTAGTGGCGCCCGAGCAGCCGGCGCGCTCCGGTATCGATTTCTCAGCATTCCGCGATTCCAAGCTGGCCCGCGAGCTCATCGAACGCATCCATGAACTCGTCGGCGACCGCACCATCAACCTTATGGAAGTCTGCGGCACGCACACCGTGAGCATCGGTCGCTATGGCTTTCGCTCCATTATGCCGGCCGGGCTCAAGCTGCTGAGCGGCCCGGGTTGCCCCGTCTGCGTTACCGCCAACCGCGACATCGACCACGCAATCGCACTCGCCAACATAGACGGCGCCATCATCACCACCTTTGGCGACATGATGCGCGTGCCCGGATCGTCTACCTCGCTCGCTGCGCAAAAGGCGGCCGGGCGCGACATCCGCATCGTCTACTCCCCGCTCGACGCGCTCGACATTGCCGAGCAAAACCCCGATCGCCCGGTCATTTTTATGGGCGTGGGCTTTGAGACCACGACGCCCACCATCGCCGCCGCCATCTTGGAGGCCGAAGCGCGCGGGCTTTTGAACTTTTCGGTCTATTGCGCCCACAAGACCACGCCGCCGGCGTTGCGTGCCATCGCCAACGATCCCGAGACCGCCATCGACGGCTTTATCCTGCCGGGCCACGTCGCCACCATCACGGGCTTGGCGCCCTTTAGCTTTTTGGTCGACGAATTCAGTACCCCGGGCGTGGTCACGGGATTTGAGCCGGTCGATATCCTGCAGGGCATCTGCATGCTGGTCCAGATGGTTGTCGAGGGCAGGCCCGCGATCGACAACGCCTACCGCCGTGGCGTCAACGCAGACGGCAACCCCGTGGCGCGCCAGCTGGTCGAGCAGGTGTTTGAGCCATGCGACACCACGTGGCGCGGGCTGGGGCCGATTGCCAACTCGGGCCTTTCTATCCGCCCCGAGTTCTCGCGCTTTGATGCCCGCGCTCGCTTTGACGTGCCCGTTGAAGCGACGGTCGAGCCGCGTGGATGCCGCTGCGGCGACGTGCTGCGCGGGGCCATTACGCCGAGCAGCTGCCCGCTCTTTGGCCGCACCTGCACGCCCGAGCATCCCGTCGGCCCGTGCATGGTGAGCTCCGAGGGCAGCTGCGCGGCGTACTACCGCTACCGCGACTAGTCCGGACGCACCCGCACACCGGCACCACCCACGATTGGAGTTTTCGATATGTCCCATAGCGTTACCGATAGCACCGTCCTGCTGGGCCACGGCTCCGGCGGCCAGATGATGAAACGCATCATCGATGAGGTCTTTTTGGATGCCTTTGGCTCGCCCGAGCTGCTCGAGGGCAACGATGCCGGCGTCGCCGCGCTGCCCGCGAGCGGGCGCATCGCCATGTCGACCGACAGCTTTGTAGTCTCGCCGCAGTTCTTCCCCGGTGGCAACATCGGCCGCCTCGCCGTGTGCGGAACCGTCAACGACGTCGCGACCTCGGGCGCCAACGTACGCTACCTATCGTGCGGCTTTATCCTCGAAGAGGGCTATCCCATGGATAAGCTCCGCCAGATTGTGCAGACGATGGCCGAAACGGCGCATGAGGCGGGCGTGGCGATCATCACGGGCGACACCAAGGTGGTCGAGCGCGGCGGGGCCGACGGCGTCTACATCAATACCGCCGGCGTGGGCGAGGTGCCCGCGGGCGTGGCGCTCAGCGGCGCCAACTGCCAGCCTGGCGATGTCATCCTGGCGTCGGGCACACTCGGCGACCACGGCATCGCCATCATGAGCCAACGCGAGGGCTTGGCGTTTTCGAGCACCATCGAAAGCGATGCCGCGCCGCTCAACCACCTGATTGCCGATGTGCTTGCCGCAGCACCCGACACGCGTTGCTTTCGCGACCCCACACGCGGTGGCCTGGCATCCACACTCAACGAGTTTGCCCAGGCCAGCAATGTTGCCATGGAGATCGACGAGGATGCCGTGCCCATGCGTCCCGACGTGCAGGCCGCCTGCGAGATGCTCGGCTACGATGTGCTGCAGGTGGCAAACGAGGGGAAGATGGTTGCCGTCGTGCCGGCCGGGCAAGCCGATGCCGCGCTAGCCGCAATGCGCGCCGCCCGCTACGGCGAGAATGCCGCCATTATCGGCCGCGTGCTGCCGCTTGCCGAGGGCGCCCGTCCCGCCGTGCGCGTACGCACCGGCTGGGGCTCGACCCGCATCCTCGACATGCTCGTGGGAGAGCAGCTGCCGAGAATTTGCTAACGACGGCATCCGTGCGCCACCGCGCTTTGAACAATGCGCTTTTGATCGCTCAGCACAAGAGACCCCCACGACCGAGTTGAATCGGTCGCGGGGGTCCTTGCATTTGCGAGCTTTGCCGTTATCTACACTCGGAACTTTGGATACGTCAGCAGTACGAGCGAGACGCTCACGCCCAGCTGTATGAGAATCTGGCGAACGTCGCCGACGCCTCCAAGCGCCATGATAGGCAGCAAGGTAACGAGCATCGACGTGGCTTTTGCCCGCCTACTCCCCGCAGCCGCTCTCGATTAGCGCCACGAGGGCATCGACGGCGGCCGCCTCGTCGGCGCCGTCGGCTGCAATCTCAATCTCGCAACCACAGGCCATTCCCAGGCTCATAACCATCAGGATCGACTTGGCGTCTTTGGCGTCTCCGCCCACCTTACCAACGGTGATCGAGCTCTCGTACTTGCTCGCCTCCTGCACAAACAGCGATGCAGGGCGCGCGTGGATGCCGCTCGGATTCTTGACGACCGTCGTCTTGGAAACCATCTCTACTCCTTACTCCACCACGATGTTATCGGTTGCGGTGTCGGCGCCGTTGCTGGCGATGAGTTTCTTGTAGTAGAAATAGGACTTCTTTCGCCCCAACGCCATGCTTCCATTGCCAAAATCGTCAACATCGACCGAAACAAAGCCGTATCGTTTGCTTACCTCGGAAGTTCCGGAACTTACCAGATCAATCGGACCCCACCACGCATAACCAAATACATCCACACCATCCTTAATTGCTTCAGCGAGCTGCTCGACATGGCGCTTCATATAGTCGATACGATAGTCGTCCTCGACATATCCATTCTCGTCGAGCTCATCTATGGCTCCAAGACCGTTCTCAGAGATAAAAATAGGCAAATGGTAACGATCGTAAATATGATTAAGAGTGATACGGAAACCAATGGGGTCGATAGGCCATCCCCATTCCGACGCCTCAAGATAGGGATTTTTAATTGCCGTAACCAAAGAGCCCGAGGGCTTGGGGACCGGCTCACCCTTATAGCGCATGATGTAGGTCATGTAGTAACTGATCGTTACGAAATCGACAGTACCCGACTTGAGCACCCCAGCATCACCCGGCTGCATATCAATATGAATATCGTTCTCATCAAAGAAACGATCCATGTAATACGGGTATTCGCCTTTAGCCTGGACGTCACTGTAGAACCAGTTGAAGTGGTCTTCGAACAGAACCTGGAGCTGATCTTCGGGCTTGGGGGTCTCAGCATAGTTCTCGAGTCGGCAGAGCATGTTTCCGATCTTTGCATCCGGATCAATTTCGTGGCACTTCATAACGGCCTTGGCGCTCGCAACAAATTGATTATGGGAAACCTGATACTTAAGCTCCCAATTGTCGCGATACGGATTCTCCGGAGTCTTAGAATCCTCTTCGCTCATAATGACGCCACTGCAGGTGAAAGGATTGGTAAGAACATTGTTGATTTCGTTGAACGTAAGCCAGTATTTAACTTTCCCCTTGTAACGCCTAAAGCAAGTCTCCGCATAACGCTCAAATGCTTCGACAGTGTGGCGGCTTTTGAAACCACCGTATGCTTCGGCAAGATGAAGCGGGGTATCGAAGTGGCACAGCGTCACCATTGGCTCCATACCGAGCTTGTGGCATTCATCAAACACGCGGTCATAAAAAGCCAAACCGACCTCGTTTGGCTGAGCATCGTCACCGTTGGGGAAAATGCGGCTCCAGCTGATCGACATGCGGAAAACCTTAAATCCCATACCCGCAATCTCGGCCAGTTGCTCCTTATAGCGATGATAAAAATCGATTCCCCGACGCTTGGGAAGATTGTATTGCTCGGGATGTAGCTTCATTTGCTCCAACATCTCGGCGGTAACGGAATTATGCGGGAGAGGCTGACCTTCATATCCACGATTCGCCTCGCGAGAAATAAACGGAGCGAAATCAGAGGTTGCAAGCCCGCGACCCCCCTCATCAAACGCACCCTCAATCTGATTTGCAGCCGTTGCTCCTCCCCAGAGGAAGCCATCAGGAAATGCGCTCTGCTTCTTAACAGTATCCATAAATCTAGTTCCTTAAAGATGGAGTTCTTAAAAATAGAGGGAGACCTTTGTCGCAATCTCCCTCGCGTCAACCAATTGGAAGATTCGAATTACTGACCGGCGCGGATAGCCAGTGCGCGCACAATCGGCATCATCTTTTTAACCATATGAAGTTCAGCACTAATGGTCATGAGAGTGTCCTGAGCATGCGTAAAAAGCAACGAGTACTCGACTTCCTCACCTGCCGCTTGGGCTTGAATCGTGGCAGTCTGCACTTTATGCGCGGTCAGAATCTTTGCATCCGCTTGGGCAAGGTGCTCCTCTGCCGCATCAAAATCAAACTCCGCCAAGCTATCCAACGCCTGGTCAATACAAGTCCTACCGTCACCAGTATTTAAAATGACTTCCATAGCCACAGCGCTGATGTCAATTGCGTCACTCATCGTTCGCTCCCGTCGTTGTAGAATCTGCAGCTGCCAGCACAACTTTTTCGGATGGACCATTCTCAGAAGCAGTCTCGGAAATGTTTGCAGCCTTCCTTGCCTCACGAGCGACACGTTTTGCCGCCTTCTTCGCAGCGCGCTCAGCCTCGCTTTTCTGCTCGTCCTCTGCGGCATGTTTGTCGAAAACCTTAAAGAAGGGATACCAAATGATTGCCGCAAGAATCAGGTTCACCACGACAAGCACCACGTTGCGAAAATCTCCGTTGGAAAGGAAGTAAGCCGAAACCGCGTTGGGAAGGAAGTTCATCGCAAACATCTGGGTATGGAGACTTGCCCAGTCGAACTGCAGCCACAGATAGGCATTTGCGGGCAGAATGATAGCTTGAAGAATAACCGGGATGAACAGATAGGGATTATTAACGATAGTGGAAAAAACCAGAGGCTCATTGATATTAAAGAGGGACGGCACGAACGTCGCCTTACCGAGCGTGCGGTTCTTTTTGGATTTCGAGAACAGCATCATAAACGCCAGAGGCAAAGTGTTGAGCTCTCCGCCAATCATGTAGTAGCGCGAAAGGCCATACGCATTGATGTTGGTCGGCGTAGCCCCCGCGGCAACTGCAGCCATATTCTCAGCCATACCACCCTGGGTGATCGGAAGCGTCACCGAAATAAACGCCCAGCCCGAAACACCAAAGAAGTAGAACACGTCCATCACCAAAGCCATAAACACAACGCCGGGGAGAGACTGGCCAAAACTGGTAACGGGTGAAAGAATCAGCGCAATTACGGTAAAGACATCAATTCGAACAAGAAACGTCAGCAGAAACGCAATTGTAAGGCTCAGCAAAATTGGGATAATGCTGTCGAACCAGCTTTTAACAAAATCAGGGATAACCGATTCTTCACCGAAGAAGCTATGATGCGCTGCGAACTTGTAGATTGCACCGACCGTGATACCCACTGCCATAGCCGCAAACATGCCGCTCGAGCCGAACTTCCACATCTCGAAGGCCATGCCCTCATCGACCGTCTGGGGATTCATGCACAGCATAAAAGCGCCGACGCCGGTAAAGCCAGCGATCAGGGCCCTACCTTTATCGTCCTCCTTGACACAGACGCTGTGAGGAATGATAAAAGCGATGAACATTCCTACGAGACCAAACGAGTAGGTATTAAGCGCTGACAGGTCAGGTAGAGCGGGCACAAAATTACGAACCACATTAAAAAGGCTCGGAATTGCCGAGACCATTGTAAACGGAACGATATACAAAACGGCATTGGCAACGATTCCAAACCAATAGCTCGACGTAAGCTTATTGACAACGGGGACAACGTTCTTTTCGATGCTCCCTTGGACTTTTTCCATCACATTAGACATATCAAGCACACCCTATTCGCCATCAAAATCTATGTCGAGAAGATCGTAGGCATCTTCGAGAATCCCCTCGCCATCAAGCGACGCATAATAATCAGGGTCGATTGACATTACCTTTACACCGTAAGGCTCAAGCATTTTTTGCGTCGCCGGAACCTCGGCGGCAAAATGCGGCCCCAAGAGGAGGGCATCGATCTTATCGGCATAGTCCATAATTTCAGATTTGCTGACCGCATTGATGGTGCAGTCAAGGCCCTTGGACTTTGCGACCCTGCGCATGCCCGCCGCCATAAAGCCGGTCGAGGCACCGATGCCGCAAGCGAGGAGAATACGGACGGTGCCGTTCTCGTCTGCCATGGGGTACTCCTTTCCCAATAAGCGGGCCCAAGGCAGCTCCGATGCCGCCGCAGTCCCCGCCATGTTCTTGAGCGTCTGTGTCGACCCGGCCGCCCTTGACCGTGACCGCACTATACGCGGCAGAGGGTTCTTGCCGCCAACCGTCTTTTTGCCGCATGGCGGCAAGGCGGCAGATTTTCCGCTTGCGCGGCAAGCCGGGCGGTTTTCCGCTTGGGCGGCAAATTGAAAAAGACGCCCCGTCTTTCCCTGAGATACCATGGGGCGGTACACCCTATCTGCCGATCATCTCTGGGAGAAAACCATGTCGAGCGCCAAGCAGAACCGCATCAACCGCATGATCAATGTGCTCGAAAACAGCAGCTCCTGGATATCTTCCTCTATGCTCGCCAGCTTGTTGGGCGCAAGCGAGCGCAGCATCCGCAACTATGTTGCCGAGGTCAACGAGGCCGGTACACGACATATCGAATCATCTAAAGAGGGGTATCGTCTTGCTGCAACAACGTCGGCCGCCGGCAATGCCCCGGCCTCCCTCCTCGGCAACGCCGATATCGTCCCCGCTGGCAGCGATTCGCGGCGCGACTTCACCATCTCGCGCCTTGTGAACGCGCGCGACGGACTCTCCGTCTTCGATGTGTCCGACGAGCTCTTTATCAGCGAAAGCACGTTTCAGAGTTCCGTGATGCCGCAGGCGCGGGCGCTCGTGCGACAGTTTGACCTCAATATCGAGACACATGACTACCGCATGACGCTCACGGGGCGTGAGGCCGACAAGCGCAAACTTCTCGGCCACATAGCCACGCACAACTCCTATGGCTACTTCACCTCGACCAAGACGCTCGAGAACATGTTTCCCGGCTTTGATGTGCAAGGAATCCTCTCGAGCCTGGTCGAGATTTGTCAGCGCTCGGACCTGTTTATCAACAACTACGCGTTCTCCAACCTGCTCATGCACCTGCTGGTGATCATTATCAGGCTCACCTCGAACAACGAGCTCAGCGAGGTGGACGGCCCCATCGACGGAGACGGCCTGGTGGCGCAGCTTGGGCAGCGTGAGCAGATTGTGCGCTGCGCCCAGTGCATCGCCGCCTACTTTGAGAAGGAGTTTGGCTGCGCCGTCCCGCGTGCCGATTTTCAGCAGATCCTGCTGCTTCTGGCGCTTTCCGTCGAGCGCTGCGATTTTGGCGACCTCAACCGCGAGAAGCTCGCAAGCATCATCGACCGCGATTTTATGGACATGGTCCTGGGGATTCTCGACGAGTGTGGCGAGCGCTACAACCTGCCGCGCTTTATCGACGAGCCTATGCGCTTGCAGCTCGTCCTGCATATGTTTAACGCCTACCAGCGCGCCGTCTACCACGTAAGCTACCCCAACCCGCTCGCCGCGCAAATCAAAAGCGAACACGCACCGGTCTACGACATGGCGGTCTATATCGCCCACCGTTTCTCGACCGCCATGAATGTTGAGGTAGGCGAGAACGAAATCGCGTTTATCGCCTTTCACATCGGCGCCTACTTTGAGAAGTTCTCTGCGCCCGACGGTGCCATCACCTGCACGGTGATTATCGAGGAGTATCACGATTTTGCACGCAGGCTCGTCGACGACCTCAAGTCCGAGTTTGGCGACGACATAAGTGTTGTTGCCGTGATGAGCTGTGATGGCTACCTGGCCGATCCTCCCGAGAGCGATGTGGTGATTGCAACGATCGACGTGCCGGTTTGCGGCGGCAGCACCAAGATCTTGATTGGGCCAATCCTCACTAAGCAAAACGTGCGAAAGATCCGCGACCGGCTTTGCGCTATCCAAGAGCAACGGCGGCGCCTCTATGCCCAGGGCCTTTTGGGGCGCCTGCTACAGCCGGGGCTGTTTATGCGCAACGTAGACGCAAACGACGCCACAAGCTGCATCGACCGAATGGGAGAGCTTTTGGCCGCTCAGGGGCTCGCAACGCCCGAGTATATCGCTGACGTGCATCTGCGCGAGAGTGTCTCGTCGACGGCGTTTACCGACAGCCTTGCCATGCCTCACGCGATCTCGGTATATCCCGAGCGCTCGTTTATCGCCGTGGCCCACAATGACGCCTCGATTCCCTGGGGACGCCACGACGTGCGGTTTGTGCTGCTTATAGGCATCGCGCAGGAAGACATGGGGCTCTTTAGAGATGTGCTCGACCTGATTATCGAGGTGTTCTCCTCGGTAGAGACAACGATGAGGCTCATGCAGACCGACACGTTCGAGGAGTTTCTGGCTGCGCTTACGCATGATATCGGGTAGAGGGCTCGACCCGCATTCTCGACATGCTCGTGGGAAAGCAGCTGTCGAGAATTTGCTAGGGCGGAATCGCATGATTGGCGCGATGTCACCTGATATCCCTGGAGATGTTCAGATTCCAAGCACGCCCAACGCATAAGCCCAGTATTATGAGGTGCGTTTTAAACCCAACGACGGGAGCTTTCATGGCAGCAGCTTTTTCCCATGTGATCTTTGACCTGGACGGCACCATCCTCAACACGCTCGAGGACCTGGCGGCCGCCGGCAACCATACCTGCGAGGCGCACGGCTGGCCCACGTTTGCCGTTGACGAGTACCGCTACAAGGTGGGAAACGGCATGCTCAAGCTGGTTGAGCGCTTTATGCCTGCCGAGTATGCGGGCGACAGCCGTATGTTTGAGCAAACGCTTGCCGAGTTTAGGGCTTACTACGGCGAGCACAAGGAGGACCACACCGCCCCCTATGCCGGTACGATCGAGATGCTCGACCGCCTGCGCGCCGCGGGCGTGCAGCTTGCCGTGCTCACTAACAAGGACCACGTCTCGGCGGCTCCGCTTATCGAGAAGTATTTTGGTTCCGAGCGCTTTGCGCTGGTACAGGGCCGTGTCGATGCGTTTCCGCCCAAGCCCGAAGCACCCGTCACGCTACATGTGATGGAGGAGCTAGGCGCCGATCCGTCGACCACGCTCTACGTAGGCGATTCCAATGTCGATATCCTGACCGGTCACAACGCCGGCCTTAAGAGCGCGGGCGTCAGCTGGGGCTTCCGCGGCCGCGCAGAGCTGGAAGCCGCCGGCGCCGACTACGTGGTGGACACCCAGGGCGAGCTCGCAGCGCTGATCCTGGGCGAGTAACGAGCGACACTGCTTAACGCAGCTGCGGCAATTCTTCCGCGCGGAAAGCGCATCCCGTTTTGGAGCTCCGGAATGGGATACGCTTTCCGTTTGAGGCGCATCAGGGAAACCGCATCCCGTTTCAGAGCAATATTCCGGGTCGCACTTTCCGCAACCCACCCCATCCGGAAAATGCGACCCACTATTCGGCCAAAAACCGGGTCGCATCTTCCCAAG
>CALLFD010000143.1 GCA_937997605.1 uncultured Collinsella sp.
CGCTTGGCCACACGTTTGATCGATTCGGTATCGGCGACCGACGAACCGCCGTACTTCTGCACGATGAGAGCCACTGCTGTCCTTTGTTCTTCTCTTAGGGGGAGTTTGCTCAATATTCTACGCAAACGCAACGATTATAAAGGTTGCCGCGTTCACCCCGCGACCCCGCGCCGACATGTGGACACGGGCATGGCCTACGTTGTTCAGCAAATATTCAAGTTTTCACCGGTGGTTCTTTGAGGCAGCCGCATCCATCCTTTGAGATTCGAGCGGTTAACTATCAATTACCGGCAAACGAAAGCAAACCGGCGAGGTTTCCGCAGACCCCATAACTGAATACCTTCTTCTTCCTCTCTCCTTTTCAAGGCCCGGTCCCGCAGCCCGGGCCTTTTCCTTTTGTGTTGGGAACGATGGGTCAAACGCACGATACGAGCTCACGGAGCAAGCGTGGCCAACGGCACTACCAATACCCCATCATCCCGGCGATAAGCGGCAGCCGTAGCGGTCAGCACCATCAAGAATGACGGACGGCCTTCGTGATCTTGATCAATTCTGTCAGCCAACTTTTTCAAATGGGCCGCCGCAATATCAACCTGCTTTTCTCCGAGCTTGACCTCAATGAGAGCCCATCGTCCATCATGCAGGCCAATGACCGCATCAGATTCCAATCCCGTCTTATCCCGATAATGGAACACATCTCCGCCAAGCGCATCAGCATACACACGCAGATCGCGAATACACATGGACTCAAACAGCAAGCCAAAGGTCTCGAAATCATTAAGGAGTTTCTCCGGGGTCGCGTGCAGTACCGCACAAGCTATCGACGGGTCGCTGAAGTGTCTGGTTGGGCTCGTTCTCACTGCAGTCTTAGAACGTAAACGAGGGTTCCAAGCTGGAAGATCTTCAGTTACGCAAGCTCGCGACAATGCATCTAAATAATCGGAGAGTGTACCTTCCGAAGGCGGTTCACCCTGCATATCCGCCGCGATAGTGGATTGCGACGCCTGAGAAGAAATATTGCGCGCATACGAGCGCATAAGGGGCTGCGGACGTTTTCTTGGAGATAGTCATGCAGCCATTCCTTGGCTTTGACGATATTGTACCGGACTCATCCAGCCCAGCGACTGTTTGATGCGCTCGTGGTTGTACCAGTGGATGTACTCGTCGATCAGGACAAGCACCTCGTCGCGGGTGCGTTTCTCCCAATGCTCGGGATAGACGGACTCCGTCTTCATGCGACCGAAGAATCCCTCCGCGGCGGCGTTGTCGGGGCTGCAGCCCTTCGCGCTCATTGAGCGCGTCAGCCCGTAGCGTTCCATGAGCTCCAGCCATCCGGGCCACCGGTAGTGGCATCCCCGGTCGGAATGGACCACGGGACGGGCGTTGTCGGGCAGCGTCTCCGCCGCCTCGGCGAGCATCCGGTTGGCGAGCTCCGCGTTGGGATGGAAGCCGGCCGTGTAGGCGACGATCTTGCCGTCATGGCAGTCGATCATCGGCGAGAGGTACACCTTCCCGTCGCTGGCCTTGATCTCGGTGATGTCCGTGAGCCACTTCTCATTGGGCCGTTCGGCGGTGAAGTCCCGGTTGACGAGATTACCGGGAGCGGGCGTGGTCTCCCCCTCGTAGGAGCTGTAACGCCGCCGTTTGGGAACATGCGCCGAGAGCCCGCCCTCGGCCATGAGCCTGCGGATCACCTTCTCCGAGACGCCCGTCCCGAGCGCGGCCTTGACGCGACGGTACCCGTACCTGCCCTTGGAGTCGGCGAACGCCCGCGCCACGCGGGCGCGCAGCCCGGCGTACTTGTCAACGCCGATCCTGGCATGGTGGTAGTGGTAGCTGCTCGGCGCTATGCGCAGCAAGCAGGCCATCGACCTCAGCGAATACCTCGGCCTCAGCCGGTCGATCAGCATCGTCTTCTCCCTGTTCGACAGGCGCCGCAGGTCGGCGCCTGGGTCTTTTTTTACGACCTCCACCACCTCCCGCATCAACGCGTTCTCCAACTCCAGCTCCTCGACCCTACGGCGCAACGCCTCCACGTCATCGCCGCCCCCGGCATCCGCCCCGCCCCGAGGACGGACGGACGCCGATTTCCCGCCCTGGGCGGCATTCTGGTTCCGGGGCTGCAACGCGGCCATGCCGCCCCTGCGGTACGCCCTGACCCAGTTGTGCACCGCACCAACGCTCACGCCAAGCTGTTTGGCGGCCTGCTTCTGCTGCATGCCGCCCAGCACCAGTTCGATCGCCTTCCGTCTTGTCTCCAGAGGAATTATGGGTTTGGCCATACGGCCAGCATACCGGGGATCCATCGCCAGCCAGCGTTCCAGGCACTGTCTGGTCGGATAGCCCAGGCACTCCACCACCTGCGCGGTGGTCATCGGCGTTGTGAGGTATAGCTCCACCGCCCTCGAACGCTCCTCAAGACTGAACATACGAGAAACCTTTCGCTCAGTCTCCAAGAAAACGTCCGCAGCCCCGAAGTTGGACCATTCTAATTGTGGAAGTTGGACTATTTTCGTTGTGGAAGTTGGACCATTCCTATTAGGGAAGTTGGACACTAGATTACGAACTAGACTTTTCCTTTTTGCAGCAACAGTGCCACCAACACGATGGGCGTCATCACCGCCTATCGCCAGACCCTTTTCCTTGACCTAAAAAGAGAGATGCCCAGACAGTGCCATCTTTTCTCTGATCACACTAGCCAATTCGGAACGCAGCGGCGAATCCGTGATCCGCGCATCCTCTGCAACCGTGCCTTTGACGTTCGGCAATCTGGTGAATGAGCTTTTGCTCAGGCGTTCTTCGCGATTCATTTCTTTGGTCGGAAAACAGAATACGCGGGAACGCCCCTCACGCCTACGAAACCAACGGCTCGACGACGAACCGACATCCACGAAAACAGCAATAGCGCCTCTTTTATCGAGGTAACATATTCCCTCTTTATGCATTCATACCCCCCTATTTGAAAGCTCTGCCAAATATCGCCGACGCTGCGACTTATCATGTTGCCATACTTTGCAATCCTTTGCATCCCCTTGCATCTCAACGGCTTGTCCGAAGTAAGCCGCATCACTGACAGCCGTAGCAACGTTGTTCGTATCGCATTTTCAGACTTCTTATGCCCCCTACATTGCCCCTATATGGCCCCGTCGGCATGTTGCATGAAAGGCTTGGTGCGGAGTAACGTTTCGCAGTGTGGCGCGTGCGGTGTTGCCATTTGCGACAGCACCTATGCCACGCACGACTAAGACAGACCCGGCCGTCTTGTATAAGCAAATCATGAGCAGATCAAACGGAGGAACAGGCGACTATGGCATTGCTGCATCGACG
>CALLFD010000144.1 GCA_937997605.1 uncultured Collinsella sp.
CGCTGGCGTGGCCTATGGCCATATCTACAAGGACAAGGTCACGGGTGCCCAGGACGGCGACCGGACGCAGCAGAAGCGCCTGTTCAGGAAGATGCGGGCGGGCGACGAGGTGGTGGTCGAATCCTGGGAGCGCTTGACCAGATCGACCAGGCAGCTGCTGAACTATGACCTGATGTTCAGGAACTTAGGAGTGAAGCTCATATCACTGAAGCAGCCCGTTGACCTCGATACTGCATTCGGCCGTTTCGCGCTGGGCACCCATGCCTGCACCGCCGAGCTCGAGCGCGACCTGATCAGGCAGCGCCAGGCCGAGGGTATCGCCGTCAAACGGAGCCGCGGTGGCAACGTCGGGGGCCGCCCGCGCATCGCGGACGTCAAGGCCGACGCTGCCGTGAAGCTCTACCTCGCCCGTGAGACGCCAATTCCCGACATCTGCGCCGCAACAGGTATCTCGAAATCGACCTTGTACCGCGTGCTCCGCGAGCGCGGGTTAGTGGGCGTCAGAAGATAAATCCGAGTGCGCTACTATATAAGAGTGCGGTATTTCTCCAACTGAAACCCTGCGTGAACGCATGACTTGAGACGCCTTTTAGAACTCACCGATCGCAGGACGAACACAACTCAACAGCGGCCGCGTATTTGTTCCCAGCCGTACGGCGTGGCGGAGCCATGCCCGTTGTTGATTGGAGTGCCGCATCATGGCCGAAAACCAAGTCCAGTCCGAAAAGAAAATGACCAGTCTGAATGTCTCATCGGAGACCCGTGACGCCATAAAGGACATCAGCACGAGCCTTGGCCTCTCGCAGGCCGATACCGTCGCCCGCTTGGTCGACGGCTACCACCCTAACGCCACTCCCGGCATGAAGACTGCGCTCGACGCATCGGCCGTCCTCGATGAGGCGGTCGAGCGGGTCAAGCGCATCATCGTGGGCGCTGCCGAAGCCGCCGCGATGGAGGCTCGTGCTGCCCGCGAGGACGCCGACGCCGCCAAGAAAAGTGCAACGGAACAGATTCAGAGCATCAAATCTAATTGCGTCGAGCAGGTCGCCGCCATCAAAGAGAAATTCGAGCTGGATACTGCGAGCTTGGAGATTGAGAACGATAAGCTCCACGCCACCGTCGCCGATTACCTCTCGCAGCTCAAGAAGCTCGATTCCGAGAACAATCAGCTCTTGGCAGAATCAGCCGCAAAAGACGATCGAATTGAAAGCATGAGGGGCGCGGTCGACGCCGCAGCCAAGGCTCAGGCCGATCTCAACGTCTCCCTCCTCGCCCAGCGTGACCTGATGGCCGAGGTCGCCGCCCTCAAGGACCGCCTCGCCGCCTCCGAGCAGCGGGCGGCCGTGGCCGAGGCCAAGGTCGAGGTCATGACCCAGACGAGGGGCGTGTAGATATGTCCGACAAGCTAAGGCCGTCTCGCCGTGAGTTGATAACGGCAGGGCTAGTCGTCTTTTTGGTCACGGCACTCGTCTGGACTGTCATTGATGGTGCCGGCGCAAATCCGCTCACCATCAGCGGTGTCATCACCCGTCAAAATGCCGTCTGGGCTTCGCTTGCGGCAGTTTCAGTGGTCATGCTCATTGGGGCTTGGCTGTTTGGCTGATGGCATTCAAAAACAATTAAGTTTGGAGTAATCGATGGAGCATCTCTCTGTTAAAAAGGCAATCAACCTAGCTCGGAACTTTGGGGCTGCGGGTGTTCTGGCAGCCGCCCTAGTTA
This sequence comes from uncultured Collinsella sp., assembly GCA_937997605.1. Lineage (GTDB taxonomy): Bacteria > Actinomycetota > Coriobacteriia > Coriobacteriales > Coriobacteriaceae > Collinsella. Next base: position 1,720 of record CALLFD010000144.1, read on the forward strand.
TGACCTCTGGGTGCAGCCAGGCAGACGATCATCAGACGGCAGTTCAGGTCGCCGATTCTGATAACGCGCAGGAAGACGGGGTTTACGGCAAGATGAAGTATTCAGTCACCGGCGTCGAGGTGCATGATTCCTCGACTGGCGATGGCGGGAAGGTTGCCGTTGTTCACTGGCACGCCATTAACAACCGATCGGCAAATTCATGCGCTGTTGGTAGCTACATCACGGCTTATCAAAATAAGCAGATGCTATCTCGCGGGTTTGCCGCCGATTTGCAGGAAGATCACTTCTCTTCGCAAGGGCTTGCGCCGGGAGGCGAATGCGACGGTGTGTCGATTTTTGACCTCAACGACATGTCTCCCATCGAAGTGAAAGTCGACGGGATGGGTGCTGGGTCGAACTCCCTCGACCAGACTTTTGAATTGGAATAGTCCATATGGCGCCTAATTTCTAGAAACCTTCTAGAGCGCTTCTAGAAGGTTTCTAGAAGCGGGCGCAGCATCTTCGACCGGCACGATGTCTCGGTAGATAAGGCGATGCCTGGCGTCACGCCACTCGTCGCCGTGGTAGTGGCCGAAGAACCAGGCGCGGCAGCCGAGTCGCCCGTCGAGCTCGCCAAGGAATCGTTGCAGCCGGTCGTCCAGATACTCGCGTTCGCGCTCCCGGCATAGTTGCTCTGCCAGGTCGGCAGGAGCCTCGTGAGTCACAACGTAGTCGACCTTCCAGCCCACGCGATCGAGCGAGGCGCGGCAGTGCCCCATCTCTTCCACGCTCGGTATCTCCTCAGGCCACCAGTTCCTCCCCTCCCTGCGATACTGTCTGTCGTTGCTCGCGGCACCTCCCATGGTGAGGACCGTGGTCCCCGCGATGTCGTACACCTCGCCGCGCATCAGGTGCAGCACGTGCGGTCGCGCCTCATGGACGAGGCCGCCGTTCCACTCCTGCACCGGCAGCTCAGCCAGGGCGTGATGGTTCTCATGGTTGCCGTCAACGAAGCACGTGGTCCAGGGCTTCGACTCGAGCCAGTCGAGCCAGTATTTCTCGGCGTTGGATCCATCCCAGACAAAGCCGAAGTCG
>CALLFD010000145.1 GCA_937997605.1 uncultured Collinsella sp.
TCCCGGGTGGCTACCTCAAGCGTGAGGGCCGTCCCAGCGAGAAGGCCACGCTCACGGCCCGCATGATCGATCGCCCGATTCGCCCGAGCTTCCCGGATGGCTTCCGCAACGAGGTGCACATCGTCGCCACCTCGCTCGTCGCCGACCAGGTCAACCCCTTCGATGTCATCAACGTCATGGGTGCATCCCTGGCCATGACGCTTGGCGGCGTGCCCTTCGAGGGCCCGCTTGCCTGCGTGCGCATCGGCCGCAACGTGGAGACCGGCGAGTTTATCGTCAACCCCACCTATGAGGAGCGCGAGAACTCCGATCTGGACTTGGAGCTGGGCGGATCCGCCGACTTCATCTCGATGGTCGAGGCCGGCGCCGAGGAGATCTCCGAGGACGACATGCTCGCCGCCATGAAGTTTGGCCAGGAGGCCCTTGCCGCTTTCTGCCAGGCTCAGGACGAGTTTGTTGCCGAGTGGGAGCAGGTCAACGGCCCCATCGTCAAGAAGGAGTACCCGCTCGACCAGCCCGTCGAGGAGGTCCAGGAGCGCATCTTCGCCCACTACGACGAGATGGCAGCCGCCCTTCGTGACGCCGACAAGCTCTCCCGTATCGGTAAGGTCGAGGCTCTGAAGGAGTCCATCCGCGCCGAGTTCACCGAGGAGGAGCAGGCCGCTTGGGAGCGCGAGATCCCCGTGGCGCTCAAGAAGCTCGAGAAGAAGGCCATGCGCACCATGGTCGTCGAGACCGGTGAGCGCGTCGACGGCCGTGCCGCCGACGAGATCCGTCCCATCATGGTGAAGGACAACTACCTGCCGCTCGTTCACGGCTCCGGCCTGTTCCAGCGCGGCCAGACCCAGGTGCTCTCCGTCCTGTCGCTCGGCATGCTCAACGAGGGCCAGCGTCTGGATACCATCGAGCCCACCGAGGGCAAGCGCTACATGCATCACTACAACTTCCCGCCGTTCTGCACCGGCGAGACCGGCCGCATGGGCAGCCCCAAGCGCCGCGAGATCGGTCATGGCAACCTGGCTGAGCGTGCCCTGCTTCCGGTGCTCCCCGACGAGAACGAGTTCCCCTACGCCATCCGCGTCGTCTCCGAGGTCATGGAGTCCAACGGCTCCTCTTCGATGGCTTCGACCTGCGGTTCTACGCTCGCTCTTATGGACGGCGGCGTGCCCATTAAGCGCCCGGTCTCCGGTATCGCCATGGGCCTGATCCAGGAGGAGGGCAAGACCGTGGTCCTGTCCGACATCCAGGGTCTCGAGGACTTCCTGGGCGACATGGACTTTAAGGTCACCGGCACCACCGAGGGCATCACCGCCCTGCAGATGGACAACAAGGCCACCGGCCTCACCTTCGACATCCTGGCCCGCGCCCTGCAGCAGGCCAAGGAGGGTCGCGCCTTCATCCTGCAGAAGATGCTCGATGTGATCCCCGAGCCGCGCCACACCACACGCAGCACCGCTCCGCGCATCGTCTCCATCCAGGTCCCGACCGACAAGATCCGCGACGTCATCGGTTCCGGCGGTAAGGTCATCCGCGGTATTCAGGACGAGACCGGCGCTTCGGTCGACATCCAGGAGGACGGCACCGTCTTTGTCGGCGGCACCGGCGAGTCCGTGGACCAGGCCGTCGAGCGCATCAAGCTCATCATCAAGGTTCCCGAGCCGGGCGAGGAGTACACCGGTCGCGTGGTCTCCATCCAGCCCTTCGGCGCCTTCGTCAACCTGCTGCCCGGTAAGGACGGCCTGCTGCACATCTCTCGCGTCGCCAAGGGCCGCGTGGAGAAGGTCGAGGACGTCCTCAACGTGGGCGACGAGGTCAAGGTCGTCGTCATCGAGGTCGACGATCGTGGCAAGATCTCGCTTGATCGTCTGGATAAGCCCGAGGCCCCGGCTCGCGCCGAGGGTGCTTCTGAGGGCGACGGCGAGCACTTCCAGCGCCGTGAGCGTCCGCGTCGCGAGCGCTCCGAGCGCAGCGACCGTCCGCGCCGTCCCGGTGACAACGGAGGCCGCAAGCCTCGCCGTCACCACGACGCCGAGTAACAGCCGTACATAAGCAGCTCAACAAGGGCGACTCCTAAGGGGGTCGCCCTTTTGCTATTCTCGGCGGGGCCGCAGGTAAAGTTTCCTGCTCTACAGTCCTGCTCGCACGGAGAGCATATTAAGTGCTTTCCTTTGCGTGCGGAACTCGCGATAAACTTCATATGCGTCCCTCCCGGGCGCAAGCAAAAGGGCTGGTTAATGCCGCTCGCTATTTAGTTAGAC
>CALLFD010000146.1 GCA_937997605.1 uncultured Collinsella sp.
GCATGTTCTTTCGTGGCAAGCAGGTCTTTGTCATCGGCGGCGGCAATGCTGCCTGCGAGGAAGCTCTGTTCTTGTCAGAAATCGCCAGCAGCGTGACCATCGTTTTGCGCCGCGATCAGTTCCGTGCCCCCGATGGTGTGGTTCAAAAAGTTCTTGCAAAAGATAATATTTCAGTTAGGTACCAAACTAGTATTGTGGAGCTCTCGGGCGAAGCCATGCCAACGACGATTACCTTTAAGGACAATGCATCCGGGGAAACTCACACCGAGTCATTTGTCCCTGGCTCGTTTGGTATCTTTGTCTTTACCGGAACGCAGCCCCATTCCGAGCTTGTTGAGCATCTAGTCGATCTGGCGCCTGATGGCGGCATTCTGACTGATGAATCCATGGCGACCCGCACGCCAGGTCTATTTGCCGCTGGCGACATCCGTTCCAAGCGTTTACGCCAAGTTGTGACCGCCGTTTCTGATGGAGCCATAGCGGCAACCAGCGCATACGCATTTCTCCGTGGATAAGTACGATAATATATCTTATGTAAAGTTGCTATCTTTAAACAAAGTGGTTGGACGGTGCATCAATGTGCTGTCCAACCACTTTTACTTGCCGGCTATGTGGTATGCAAAACTAGATAATCTAGAATACAATATAGAAAATGAACGGAGGACCTTTATGAACCACGTTAAACACGTTATTCCGATGTCTGATTCGTCGGTCAGCATTAAGCCTGAGGATATTCAGCCCACTGTGCTGCCCGATGCATTTATTCAGTCCGATATCGTGCGCAAACTTAATACGTTGAGTCTGCCGCGCTATAACCAGTTGCCCAATGTGACGCTCTACCGCGACCAGGTTATTGAGTATGTTACGCTGTGGATGGAGCCGCTGTCCATTTGCGTTGAGCAGCCTATCATTACGCCATCGATGATCAATAACTACGTAAAGGTCGGCCTAGTGCCTGCTCCGGTCAAAAAGCAATATGGCCGCGAGCAGATTGCCCGCCTGATCGCTATCTGCATCTTTAAGCAGGTGCTACCTATTGCTGCGGTGCAGGCACTCTTTAACATTCAGCGTTTGAGCTACGATGCCCCGACGGCCTTTGATTATGTGATTGATCAGCTCGAGGCATCGATTCGTGCGGCCGTTTTCCGTCGAGCAGACTCCCGTGCCCGATACGGCGCATCAGGTAACGCGTGAGTCGCTGCTTGTGCGTAGCGCGGTATCGTCCTTCGTTTCGAAGGCGTACTTGATGAGCTATCTCAAGTTCAACGGGTTTAATAGCTAGCCGACGTATAAAACAGGCGGGACAAAGAGCCATCTGTCGCTTTGTCGCGCCCATATTTTTGCTTGGTTGGACTTTATTTGCCCGAAGCTACGCCCATGCCGTAGCCGATGATGAGGCCGTGCATCTCGGCGTAATAGGAATCCAGGCCGTTGCAGGGCATGATGATGGTCTTGGAGCCGGGCCAATGCTCGACTATGCGGTCAGTGAGCGCCTGGGCTCCAGCTTCGTTCTCAACGTGATCTATGACGACCTCACCGCCCGTAAAGCCCTCGGCTTCCATAGTGTCGATGATCTTGTTGAGCATCTTTTTTTCGCCACGCGTGTGCCCGACGAGTTCGATTTTACCGGCCTCACTCGCCGTGCCCAAAATGCGGATATTGAGCTTGTTGGCAATGACGCCGGCTGCCTTAGGGATACGTCCGGCTTTGGCGAGGTTTTCGTAATTGCACAAACTGAAGAGGATTTTGCTGTTCTGTTCAAGGCTATCGAAGCATGCGCAAGCATCCTCGAATGAGACATTCGGATTGCTTGCAAGATAGCGGTCGAACAGCAAGAAAATGAGGTCCATTTTGCCGCCAGCTGCGCGTGAATTGACTAGATGAATCTGTCGGTCGGGCTCCTCGGCAAGAACCATATCGCGAGCCGTGGCTGCCGCGTTGTAGCTGCCCGACACGCCCTCAGAGATCGGCATGCAGATGGTCTTGTCTGCCAATTTGAAGAGCTCGGCCCACTCCCCTACGCTGGGACAAGCGCTCGAAGAAGCGTTCGTCTCCGCCTGAACAGCGCAGTTGAGCTCATGAACATCGAGCGAAAGGTCATCGACGAATTCATGCTCCCCCACTCGAATTTTGAGGGGCGCAAATGCAAAGGTGGTATGGGGCGCGGTCGGTTGCCAATCGCGGAGGTTGCAGCTTGAATCGGAGATAAGTGCCCAGCTCATAGAGGGTCCTTTCTAATCGTTCCCATTCAATTATAG
>CALLFD010000147.1 GCA_937997605.1 uncultured Collinsella sp.
CACGGCTTAACGTATCCGACGATTACACCAAGGTTGATATCTCCAAGGTCGATGCAAGCGGTGAGCAGGAAGTGGAAGGCGCACAGCTCGCCTTATATGGTCCCGATAAAACCGAAATAGACTCCTGGACCTCATCCGACAAGCCACACCGCGTCGAACATCTTGCACCCGGCACCTACTCGTTGCGCGAAATGATGTCTCCGCGGACCTATGACCTTGCCGAGGAGATAACGTTTGAAATAAAGGATACGGGAGAAGTCCAATCCGTCGCGATGAAGGATGCGCCCATCGAGATCAAGGGGCAGGTCGACAAGCGTCAGGAACTTGTCCAACCTATCGAAAAGGGCCTGTTGACTAACGGCGATGGTAAAAACCGTGCCGCGATGCAAACCAATTCGGATGGGCTTTTCTCCTATACCATCGACGCTCGAAACGATTCAACTACCTGGGTTGATGAGTTCACAATTACCGATGATCTTGAGTGTGCCGAGGACGATACGGCGAGATTCGTCTCAATCGAAACCCCCGTCGCCATCGGCGACCTCAATGGTCTGTGCAACGTGTGGTATCGCACGACGCCGTTGGACTCGACAGACGTCGATGAGCCGGCAAACGCGACACTTGACGATGGGCACGAAAATCCTTGGCTTGAGTCCGACGAAGTAAGGGAGAGTCTGGGTGAGGATTGCCGCCTCGTCGATTACGACGGCTGGCACCTCTGGAAGGCGGATGTCTCGACCACGGAATCCACCACACTCGAGGCGAAAGAACTCGACCTTGCGTCCAATACCGTCGTAACGGGCATTCGAATTGAATACGGTGCGGTAGCCGCCGACTTTACGACTCGAAGCGATGTGGATTCTTGGACCCGCGATGATCTCAAAGATGAGCACGACGACCTTGACGATGCCAAAGCAATCCTTGGCACAGACGCTCGGGGCGCAGTCGTACACATGCAGGCAACGTCGGCTTATACGCCCCAAACCGCACTCACCAACAGCGCGCGCGTCGATCTTTGCCGCAACGGTGGCGGCGATAAACTTGAGTCACATGACGAGGACAGCGTCATTCAACGCTGTACCCTACCGCAGGACCTACCGGCAACAGGATCAGCTCCCATCGCCGCTTGCATCACCGCGCTCCTGACCTCGGGTGTCGCAGCCCTATGGTTCGCTCGCCTTAGGTCGATCCCAAAGAAGCGCTAGCGCGATGAAAAAGCGGGCGAGACAGTCCCCTGGCTCGCCCGCTTTCAATCATGTAAATCGCCGTATCTACTCTGCAGACGAAGATCCACCATCAACGATTGCTTGCTCGGACTCAGGAATCCCATCGGCACCCGTACTCTGTTCTTGCTCCACCTCTTCGCTGATTGCGGAGGCGGGGGTCGAGCCCTTTGCACCCACGATGTAGGCAGCCCCAAATCCTAACGCAATGGCAATCAAGGTCAAAATCACGTAGACAGGCCAATGGCGCTTAATATACGAAAACACGTTGACTCCTTAGAGCTCCGTCTACGAACGGCGGATAACCTCGGTCACGACCTCGGATACCGTGGCAATGTTCGTCGGGTTGACATTGTGGGGCAGGTCGTCCTCGGTACGAGCGCAAGCCAGACGCGTGCCGTCCACGCCGGCGATGGTGAGGGCTCGGCGGCTCGCCTCAAGCGCGGCATAGGCATCGGTCTTGGCATAGGGCATCTCGAGCGCGCCACAATCGACATGGAACGACTTGCACACCTTGCTGACCAGGTTCATGATGCGGCGATCGCCCTTGAGCAGCTGCTGTTCGCCCTCGACCGTCACCACCGAAAGCCTGCCGGCGCCGACGGATTCAAGATTGATGAAGAATACGCCGCGGAGCTTATCGCGATGCGAAGCCAAGAAGGCCTTCATGCCGGCGCCATCACAATCCGAGGCGCCGGTTGCCACAAACCAGATATCGTGACCGAGCAGCTCATCATCGCCCATAGAGGCGACAGCCGAGAGCATATCTTCGGAAGAAGCGCCATCGGAAGACGTAGCGCCACCCTTCCAGCCATCGTTATCGTCCTCGAAGTTATCCCACGAACCGATACCGCGACCGGACTTCTTGGCATCGTAATCGTCTTCGACGCCCAGCCAGTCACTCATGCTGTCCTGCTCGTTTTTCTTTTTACGACCGAACAGGCCACCCAGGCCGCGCTTACGAGACTTGGGTGCCGCCGGGGCGGGAGCTGAAATGGTCTCGATCGGCTGCGCGCCCGGCGCAACGGGCATAGGAGGCGCAACGGGTGCCGATGTGGGTTCGGGACCCTGAGCAGTAGCAAAGGGGTCGTTGACCTGGGCAGAGGGATCGGGAAGGTCGAACAGCGACGTGCGAGACGCAACGTTTGCCTGCTTCATCGACGGCAGCGATGGATCGGGGACCGAAGCCAGCGGAGACGAGGAGGGCGCAGGCGACGGTGCCGACGCCGGATCGGGAACATTCATCTGCGGACGCGGCGATGCCTGGGAGGAAATCTGGGCCATAAGGGAATCGACCGTTTCGTCCTGGGTGGGAGCGACATTGGCAACCGTGGCACCGGAACCACTCGGAGTCGGCATGGTGAAAATCTGCGTGGAGTAAGGCCTCGACTCATCTGTCTCGGGAGCCTCGGAAACCGCAGACACTTCCTCCTGCTCGACCTCGGTCGAATCATCTTGCTCGGCTGCCGCGCACTGCTCTTCGTCAGAGTTGACCTCGACGGGCTCGTCCTCGGTCGCATCCTGAATTTCGGCAGCATCAATGGGCTCGCCATCGCCCGCCGCGTCGTCCTGCTCATCGGAAGCAGGAAGGGGCTCGGCAATCGCGGTACCTTGCTTTTCAAACGTTATCGTGGAATCGAACTGCGCGGCATCAAACGACATGGTGCTATCGACGTGCTGCTGAGCCTCGAAAGACGTTGTAGCTTCGGCAGCGTCGACGGGTACGGACTGCATAGCCTCGTTCTGCTCGAACTCTTGCGCCGCGCGCTCACGTGCCGCCTCGGCTGCCTGCTGCTGAGCGATAGCCTCCTGCTCGGCAGCCTCGCGTGCGGCAGCGCGCTTCTTCTCGAAATCGTCGACAAATTTCTTGCCCTTTGCAAGCGCGCCCTTAAAGAAGTTGGAAGCGCTGGCGCCAATCGAAGAGAACGCGGATGCAATATCGGCATGGGGCGTTGCCGCGGGAATCTCGGCCGAGAAATCAGTATCGCTCTCGTAAGACACGCGCCTCGGCTGTTCAACGTAATCGTCGTCAGACTCGTCCGCAACGTCTTGCGCCGGCGCGGCGGGAGCCAAAATGTCCAGTCCTGCCGCGGGATCGATCGCGGACACCGCCTCGGGCTCGGCAACGGCAGAGGTAACCGCGGCAGACTCATCATCCGCAGCGACAACGGGCGCAGGCGCAGCCACGACGGGGGCAGGCTCGGGCTCAAACGTCGGCTCCTCGCCCTCCTCGTAATCGAGCGTGCAGGACTCGGGAAGCATGCCGAGCGCACG
>CALLFD010000148.1 GCA_937997605.1 uncultured Collinsella sp.
TGGGTCATGCCCGAGCAGCCGATGGTCTCAACGAGGGCCTCCTCGATGATGCCGTCCTTGACGTTCAGCGTGAGCTTGCAGGCGCCCTGCTGAGGTGCGCACCAACCCACACCGTGCGTAAGACCGGAGATGTCGGAAATCTCCTTAGCCTGGACCCACTTGCCCTCCTCGGGGATGGGTGCGGGGCCGTGGTATGCACCCTTGGCAACGGGGCACATGTTCTCCACTTCCTGTGAGTACTGCATGCCTCTCCTCTCTATCGTGTTGGCGTCCCGTCTGGGGGTCGTGGCTGGCGATTGCCGGGCGACCCTTCGAAAGGGACATGACATGCAGTCCCTATAATACCGCGAAATGCACGGAATATTCGGCGAACGGCTCAGTTTTCGTAGCGAGAAGTCCGGAAGTTTTAATTGAAACGGTTTAACTCTATGTTCTGTGGTCGTGAACTTCCATAGAGGGGGTCCGTCTTGGGCAAACTTTTGGTCAGCTCTTGTAAGCGTTGCAGGGGGTTGACCTGTTGCAACGGTGCCGTTCGCCGCCTGTTTACTGCCTTTGGCCGCGCGAGTGTATTGTTTTGCGTGAATGTTTTGATGGCACGTTTCAATCGTGCTGTATTGGATGGCAAGCAGATCCCGGCGAAGGGAGCGCCATGCAGCGCGTTTGGAGAACGGTTACCGGCTTTTACCATGTCTGTGCCCGCGGTATGGGCAAGCTGCTCATCTTTGAGGGCGATGAAGACCGGTGGGAGTTTTTGGAGCTGATGCGCGAGTGCTGCCGCGAGGAGGGTGTGACGGTTATCGCCTGGTGCCTTATGGGCAATCACGTGCATCTGGTGCTTGCAGATTACGAGGACAGGATGAGTGCGGCGATGCACCGGCTGCTTTTGACGTACGCGCGGCGGTTCAATAAACGCGCGGGGCGCACAGGCCATCTGTTCCAGAACCGTTTTGACCGGCGCTCGCTCGATACCGACTGGCAGGTGATGGAGGCTATTCGCTCCGTACACGCCGATCCGCAGGAGGCGGGCATCAGTCTCATTGAACGTTATCTCTGGAGCAGCTTTGCGGAGCATTTACGTGCTTACGACGGTGATGCGGCTGATGTCGCGAGGGGATTTTCTGATCCTTCTTGCGTACTTGAGCTTTTTGGTTCTGCCGAGGGCTTTATTGCCTATTCGCTTTCGACGCCCGACGGCGGCGAGCCAGCGCTGGGCGATATGAAAGAGACGGAGTGGGAACGCCACGCCTTTGCCGGCAAGTTGGCGAAGAGTCTCGGGGTTCCGCTCAACGGGGTTAAAACTGAACCGCCGGCGCAGCGCGATACCGTTATTGTTGGATTGAACAATGCCGGCTTTACGGTGCGCCAGATTGAGCGGTATACCGGGATTGGCAAAAGTACCGTCTCTCGTATCGTGCGCGC
>CALLFD010000149.1 GCA_937997605.1 uncultured Collinsella sp.
CTTCGATGTCGAGCACGCCTTCGGCAAAGCCCTTGCGCACGAGCTCTTCGGGAACGAACTCATCGTAACGATCAAAGTAAGGCACCTCGCCGGGATAGACGAGCTCGATGGGATCGAAGTCCTTCTCGGCCTCGGCGGCGAGCACCTTAAAGAACGTCTTCTCGTCGGCCTTTATCTTAAACTGCATAAAGTACGGGCGTGATGGGTCGAGTCCGCGAAGGCCAAGCTCCGCGGCACATTTAATCTTGAGCATACGTTCGAGCGCCAGAAAGGCGTAGCTGCCCAGCCAGGGGAAGAGTACCCAGGTGTCGCCGCCCAGGTTGATAAGCGGTTTAGTTCCCGCGCCCGAAATCTCGGCGGTATGACGAGCCTGTGCAAGGCGTGCCCGTGCGTTGCCCATGAGGTACGGATACGCCGCGTGCTCGTTGAGCGCTTGGCGCATGCGTTCGAGTACGTGTGTATTGATGTCACCGGGGCAGTCGCCAAAGTAGGCCGGCACGCGGCCCTTGACCTGCGTGGCAAAGACGGTATGACGCTTCCAGTCCACTTCCTCGACGATCCAGCAATGGCCCGCGATGGCGATGCGCTCGCCAGGTGGTGGCGGGTTGACGATCGTACCCAACTCGGCCGACTCGCTGCGAACGGTGAACTCCTCGTTTTCCTGGAACACAGCGTAGAACTTAAAGTTGTTAATGATGCGCTCGCCCGCGAGGCCCACGATCAGCCCGCCACCTTCGGTGACCTGGATGTGGTCGATCTTGATGAGGTGGCGCAGCAGTACGCGATAGTCATCGGCCGAGACGCGGTGGAAATAACTGAGCGTGAGCACACGCTGGGCAAGTTCGGCCGGCGTGAGCTCTCCGGTGCTGGCAAGCGTCGACATGGTCTGGTGATAGAGCAGGCTGTAGGGGAGTCGATCGAGCTCGGGCGGCTCGACCCACTTCTCCTCGCGATAGAGTTGTACGAGCGCGATGCCCTGCAAGAGCTTCCACGGAATGGTCTCGGGCATCATCGTGCGCGGCTCGGGCTCTTCCTCGCGCATGACAAACCACATCTCGGGCGGAAGATCGCGGCG
>CALLFD010000150.1 GCA_937997605.1 uncultured Collinsella sp.
TATCAACGAATATGGCTTATCTTGGGGACGTGTCTAATCTGTTCCCATGGCTTTCGTATCTCCCCATCATGCTGTTTGAAGCTATTTGCATTATTGATAATGAAAAAGATACTAAAATAAAGCTTAGCCGTTGCGGAATTGTTTGGACTCTATTCCTGGTTCTTGCTACTTGCCACCTAGTTGCTTTGGCTCTATACATCGCTTTTACAGGAGTTGGAAGCCAGACAGTTGCGGGTGTCCAAGCGCGATATCTCATACCTTTGATAATACCTTTTGCCTGTCTATTGCTCAGGTTCCCTATTTACTGCGATGAGGAGGTGAAGGCTAAAGTTACAGCCTTTATGCTCGGGGCTCCATTTGCGCTGCTGTATTTTGTGATGTTCGAGCTTCTGTATATCCGTTTTTTCTAAATTAGCGATATAGGTCATGGTTATAGTAGGAGTGGGCAATTAGTTGGATTCGATTGGATCGAATGGGACGGCGTTGAGGGTTCGCTCAGGACATGCGCCCCGTATTTGAGGCAGAACTGCAAGGGGTCCTTTTCCTGCGGTGATGGATGGGGACTCCATATGTGCCCTAGTTGAGCAAGCTAAATATCTAAGCTTGAGATGTAACTTCCTAATGGTTAGACAGGATACAGTAAACTTAAGTCTGAGTTAAGCTATGCGTTGGACTGTAAGAGTCGCAAATTCTTTGGGCGTCGCTAAGAGCCAACTGTTTTTGGAATGGATGAATCTCGATTGTCTTTTACTTCAACGACATGTTCAAAAGGACATCTGCGTGTTCTCGTAATAATTCCTGCCTATAACGAACAGGAGTGCATTCTCAATACCGTTGCAGCTATAAAAGCTGCGGGTTATGACTATGTCGTAATCAACGACGGCTCACAAGATACAACGCTTGAGCTTTGTCGAGAGCATGGTATCAACATATTGGATTTGCCGCAGAACCTTGGTATCGGTGGAGCGGTCCAAGCGGGCCATAAATATGCCCAGAGATTTGGCTATGATATCGACATTCAGGTTGACGGCGATGGCCAACATGATCCTTCTTATATTCCTGAGCTTGTAAAGCTGATTGAGAGCGGTGCGAGTTTGGCGATAGGCTCTCGATTTCTGGTTGAGACTGATGGTTTTCAATCAACTTTTATGCGTCGTGTTGGAATCAGGTGGCTTTCATTTTTGCTCGAGTTGCTTACGGGTAAGGTGGTCACCGATCCCACTTCTGGCTTTAGGGCCTGCAATAAAGATGCTATCGACCTGTTCTGCAAGAGTTATCCTGATGACTACCCGGAGCCAGAGTCGATTGCTTTGGCTATGAAGCTTGGTCTTCCCGTTATGGAAGCGCCTGTAAAGATGAATGAGCGCCAAGGTGGACGTTCATCTATCGGGGGCTTCTCTTCCGTCTACTATATGGTCAAGGTTACGTTAGCCATTGTCCTTGTGTGCTGGGTTCATAGGGGAGACAAATAATGAATCTTATTTTGAGGATTGGTGCGGCCCTCTTTTTCGGCGGATTCCTCGTCTATGTTTTACGTCTCGTGTCCAACGGAAAGATGCTTCTTAAGTACTCTTTGCTGTGGATTTTGATGTGTATGGCGGCCTTGATCTGTGATTTATGTCCTCAGATTATTTATAGTTGCTCAACAGCTATTGGGTTTGTCAACCCGGCCAATTTCCTTTTTTTGGGTGCAATCGTGCTGTTGCTTGCAATCTCTCTGTCTCTTAGCGTTGCCGCGAGTCGTCATGTTTTGGCGATCAAAAACCTTACTCATAGGATTGCCCTGCTCGAAAAAGAGCTTGAGAAAAGGTCTGATCATGAATGAGCTCAATACATGGTTTGATTCAGTTCCTTCGGCTATCCCTCATTAGGGCTCCTAAGTTTGTGCACCATTGATCGCGCTCGACTGCTGGTTGTGGATTGTCTAACAAATAGACAATCCCTATGTTGAGTGTCTTATCGTTTTATCTGGTGCAACGTATCAAGCGAGTTGTCTTGCATATTAATTAATTTGGGAACTGCATCTCTGGGTCGACTGCATCTGGATATTCAAAGGTTAATTTGATTTGGCGAGAAGAGAAAAATGATGAAAAATCGACATCTGAGTTTAATCAGCGTGGTTTGTCTAACATCTATTTGTTTTATCTCTCTTTTATGGCCCGCAATCGCATTTTCATTAACTGAAGATTGCGTGGCTGAAGGCACTGATGGCTCTTTGGTTCAATCGGGTCAGGAAGCATTTGGGACATCAGGTAGCGATCGTTTGACTTTGGATTCCGATAATTTCAAAGCATCGATCGATTCGTCGATATATGAATATACTGGCGATGTGATTACTCCTGATGTCTCTGTTTTGACTGCCAGCGGTTCTGTGCTAGCAAGCGGAATCGATTATGAAGTCACGTATTCAGATAATGTTGCCCCTGGCTGCGACACTATAAGAGTGAATGGGCTAGGGAATTACGCCGGCGTTACCTCTCAACTGTCGTTCCAGATCGTTCGTTCCTCTGATAATAACATCGCTCTTCCTGGTTCTTGGGCCTACCAAAACG
>CALLFD010000151.1 GCA_937997605.1 uncultured Collinsella sp.
CGAGATCCTATGGTGTGACTGGAGTTCAGACGTGTGCTCTTCCGATCTGTTGCAGGGCATAATGATGGTCTTGGAGCCGGGCCAATGCTCCACAATGCGACTGGCAAGTGCCTGGGCGCCCGCCTCATTTTCGACATGGTCGATGACGACTTCTCCACCGGTAAAGCCCTCGGCCTCCATGGTGTCGACAATCTTTCCAAGCATCTTCTTTTCGCCACGGGTGTGACCGACGAGCTTGATCTCCCCCTCCTCGCTTGCCGTGCCTAAAACTCGAATGTTGAGTTTATTGGCGATAACCCCAGCTGCCTTGGGAATACGTCCGGCCTTGGCGAGATTTTCGTAATTGCACAGGCTAAAGAGAATCTTGCTGTTCAGTTCCAGCTCATCAAAATAGCTGCAGGCTTCCTCAAAAGAGACGTTGGGATTGCTTGCGAGATAGCGGTCGAACAGCAGGAAGATCAGGTCCATTTTGCCGCCGGCTGCGCGAGAATTGACCAGATGAATCTTTCGGTTCGGATCCTCGGCAAGAACCAAATCGTGTGCCGTGGCGGCGGCATTGTAGCTTCCCGAGACGCCCTCGGAGATAGGCATGCAAATTGTCTTGTCGGCAAGCCTAAAGAGTTCGGTCCACTCGCCTACGCTCGGACAGGCGCTCGAAGAAGCGCTCGACTCCGCCTGCACGGCGCAATTGAGTTCGCGAACATCGAGCGTGAGGTCATCGACGAACTCGCGCTCCCCCACTCGAATTTTAAGGGGTGCATATGCAAAGGTGGTATGGGGCGCGGTCGGTTGCCAATCACGGAGGTTGCAGCTCGAATCGGAGATAAGTGCCCAGCTCATAGAGGGTCCTTTCTAGATGTTTCTAATTTATTATAGCCATCTTGCTTACCTTTGAAACGTGCATCTAGTATTGAAAACTAGCTCATTGGGATCATGTATGGAGCACGGTCACAAATAAATGAACCTCGCAGCCCAAAGGCCACGAGGTTCACATTCGTTTGCTATACAGAGTGACTTAGTAGCGCACGAAAATATAGTTGTTGTTCATGCCGGCTGCGACGGAGCTGATGATGACGCCCGTCTTGTAGTCGGAAGCATGGATCATCTGACCATTACCGATATAGATGCCAGTATGGTAGGAGTTAACCACGACATCGCCGGGTTGCGGGTCGGACACGCGGGTCCAACCCATGAAGGTGCCGGTGGTGCCCAGACGGCAGTAGCGACCCGTGAGACAGTAGCTTACAAAACCGGAGCAGTCAAAGCTGTCCGGTCCAATGCCGCCCCAGGAATAAGCGCAACCAAGCTTGCTGTAGGCGCGCGAAACAACGGAACCACCGTCAACAGACTGGCTCGGCGCAGAAGGGGCCGGAGCCGGAGCGGGCGTCGAGGGCTGCGGCGTAGGAGCAGGAGCGGGAGCGGGCGCAGGTGTGTTGCCGCCGTTGTTAGTTGTGCCGCCGCCATTGTTGGTGTTCTCGGTCGTACCGGCGGTATCGTTGCTTACCGTGGCCTTTTCGGCTGTGCTGGCATTTATGCCGGCCTGCAGAGCCGCATTGGCCTCGGCCTCGGCGGCAAGCTCGGCCTGCAGCTGAGAATCTAGGG
>CALLFD010000152.1 GCA_937997605.1 uncultured Collinsella sp.
TCTACACTCGAAGTGACACTCTTTCCCTACACGACGCTCTTCCGATCTCTGACCATTGGGAAAATACGCTCGGATCGATGCGGCTTTTATGCAAGAAATATGGTCAGTGGATTTTTGAAATAACGGCTGAATCCGAAGGGCTGTCCGAGTGCTACCAGACGGCAGCGCAGGACAACTTGTCCCAGTGCGAAGCATGCCTTAATCGCATTAAAGAGGGCATCAGTGTACTCGAGACTGATCCTATAGCAAGAAAAGCGTTCATAATGGCTAACGAGGCAATGTATGAACAGTTCTTGCATTATAGCGTTGTCTCAGGAGAGCGTGGCGGCCTTGATGAGCCCCTTGGATACACGCGCAGTTGGAGGCCCTTTCAGCTGGCCTTTATTTTGATGAATATCAGATCGATGGTGGATGAGACATGCGAAGACAGGAAAGTCGTCGACTTGATCTGGTTCCCAACTGGCGGAGGTAAAACGGAGGCATACCTGGGGCTTTCTGCGTTCGTGCTAATTTGGGAACGTCTGTCGCATAATGAGAGTAAAGGCGTTACCGTATTTATGCGTTACACCTTGCGTCTTCTAACTTCACAACAGTTTGATCGTGCATCTTCACTTATCTGCTCTCTTGAGGCGATGAGGCGTCGAGAATCCGAGCTGCTTGGTAGCCGCGAGTTCAGAATTGGGTTATGGGTTGGTAAAGATGCAAGCCCGAATAATCGTCACGACGCCAAGGAAAAGAGGCTGACTTATGTTGACAAAGAAGAGGGCCTCAATCCATTTCCTGTGCGCAAATGCCCATGGTGCGGGAGCAGCTTTGAAGATGATCGTAGGGCGTCTTATGTACGCCAGCGGGGGACTGAAAAACTGCTATTTGTATGCCCGAATCCTGAGTGCGAATATTCGAAAGGCGACGGACTGCCTTTGGATGTCGTCGATGAGGAGATTTATCAAAACCCGCCATCACTTCTTGTCGGAACAATTGATAAGTTCGCCATGCTGCCCTACCGTCACGAAGCCTTTGCTTTGTTCGGAATTGACAATGGCAGAAGGGGCCGTCCTCCCAAACTGATCATCCAAGATGAGTTGCATTTAATTTCTGGGCCGCTAGGGTCGATGGCGGGCCATTACGAAACCCTTGTTTCTGCGCTTTGCGAGCGCACCGATGCCTCTTCCAAGATCTTGCCAAAGATCGTTGCTTCGACAGCGACGGTTAGCAGAGCTAAGGAGCAGTGCAATCAGTTGTATGCCTGTGGGGAAGACAAGGTGTTTCAATTTCCGCCTTCAGGGATAGACTACGACGACTCTTTCTTTTCCTATGAAGACAAGGAAGCTCGAGGTCGCCGATACGCCGGTTTGTTTATCCCGACTTTGAATGCTGCTTCGGCAAATATACGCCTCTATGCAGACCTTCTTTGGGAGCCTGCAACATGGAATGATGTTACTGATGAACAAAAAGATCCTTATTGGACCATCGTTGGCTACTATGGGACAACGAGAGAACTTGGACAAGCCGTCACTTGGATGGGCGGTGATATTCCGGAACGACTTCACGAACACAAGAAGCGTGCGGAGCGAGTTGGCGATAAATCCGTGCGGTATATCAACGTGGCGAAAGAGCTGACGGGTCGTAAGGATGCCGACGAGGTGAGAAAGGGCTTAGACAGCCTCACTATTTCATATCCTTCAAGTAAGGCTGTTGACCTTTGTTTTGCGACTAATATGATTTCTGTAGGCTTGGATGTCGGGCGTCTTGGGCTGATGGTTGTCGAGGGCCAGCCTAAGACAACGGCAGAATACATTCAGGCAAGTAGTCGTGTTGGCCGCGGTAAGGCCAAGGGCATTGTGTTTGTTGTTTATAGTGCTACGAAGCCACGCGATCGTTCGCATTACGAGAATTTTGCAATGTATCACAATGGGTTTTATCAAAATGTTGAGCCATCTAGCGTCACCTCATTTTGTAGACAGGTCCGCGATCGTGCTCTGTTCGGAACCTTGATCGGTATTTATCGGTCGGTGGACGAAGAAGATTCCGAGGCGTTCCGAAGCCCCGAGGAAAGGGCTTTTTCACTTGCGGCGGAAACGATACTATCTCGAATCGAAAAGGTTGACCCTCATGAGCTTGCTGGTGCCAAACAGGATATAGAAGCCATTCGCGCCATTTGGCAAGAGAGTGACTATGACCGATGGTTCGAACTTAAGCCGGATAATCTTGATCGGCCGACTCCTCTTATGCATCCTTCGGGAAGCAAGACGAGCGATGCATGGAGCGGGGGAACGTTTGATGTTCCGACTTCGATGAGAAGCGTTGACGCTCAATGCAAGCTGCGGATTGTAGGCTCATATGGCGAATATTACGAGAGGGAGGCGGAATGTAATGCCTAGATTCAATGCTGGAAATACTCGCAAACAGGGAAGAGGAAAAAGTTATTCGCTTCGCATGGGCCAGATGTTCGGGCCGTATAGCGTTGGCGCAATTTACCCGTGCGATGCCAATACTACGGTAATGATTGCTGGCCTTGATGCTTATGAGCAACAGGTAAACAAGGGGGCCCTGGAGACAATTGCAGATTCAAGGCTGAAAAGATACGTTGGAGTAAATAGGTTGTATGCGCCTCCAGTTGATGACGGGCACCACGGCGGTTTCGTCCCAGCGCTTCGTTTTCCCAACTGGTTGTATTGCCCACGATGCGGTCAAATGCAATACAAAGAGTCGACCAATGTAAGTACACAGAGATCGGAAGAGCACACGTCTGAACTCCAGTCACACCATAGGATCTCGT
>CALLFD010000153.1 GCA_937997605.1 uncultured Collinsella sp.
GGCCGCGGCGGCCCGCGCTGCATGAGCATGCCCTTCTGGCGCGAGGACCTCTAAGTCTTTCCGTTTCCGGTGCGGTCCCCCTACAACCGCACCGGCTTCGCCCGTTAAACGGGCACCACTAATACTTACGTAATTCATTTCTTCGAAAGGAATCAAACCATGGGTGTTAACCTTTCCGGCCGTAGCTTCCTCAAGCTTCTCGACCTCACCACCGAGGAGATCGAGTACCTGCTCAAGCTCTCCAAGAACTTCAAGGATATGAAGCGTGCTGGCGTTCCGCACCGCTATCTCGAGGGCAAGAACATCGTTCTGCTCTTCCAGAAGACCTCTACTCGTACCCGCTGCGCCTTCGAGGTCGGCGGCATGGATCTGGGCATGGGCGTGACCTACCTCGATCCGGGTTCGTCGCAGATGGGCAAGAAGGAGTCCATCGAGGACACTGCCCGCGTTCTCGGCCGCATGTATGACGGCATCGAGTTCCGTGGCTTTGCCCAGGACGACGTCGAGGAGCTCGCTGCTAAGTCCGGCGTGCCCGTGTGGAACGGCCTGACCACCGAGTGGCACCCCACCCAGATGCTCGCCGACATCCTGACCGTCCAGGAGAACTTCAACTACGACATCAAGGGCAAGACCCTCGTCTTCATGGGCGACTGCAAGAACAATGTCGCTCGCTCCCTCATGGTCGTCTGCTCCAAGCTCGGCATGAACTTCGTGGCCTGCGGCCCCGAGGAGTGCATGCCCGCTGACGACGTCATCGAGGCCTGCAAGCCCATCGCCGAGGCTAACGGCTGCACCATCAAGCTGACCACCGACGTCAAGGACGGCGTCACCGGTGCCGACGTTATCTACACCGACGTGTGGGTCTCCATGGGCGAGCCCGACGAGGTCTGGGCCGAGCGCATCGCTCAGCTCACCCCGTATCGTGTCACCTCCGAGGTCATGGCTATGGCCAACCCGGGTGCCATCTTCCTGCACTGCCTGCCCAGCTTCCACGACACCAACACCACCATTGGCGCCGAGAAGTGCGAGCAGTTCGGCATCACCGAGCAGGAGGTCACCGACGAGGTCTTCGAGAGCCCCGCTTCCAAGGTCTTCGACGAGGCCGAGAACCGCATGCACACCATCAAGGCTGTCATGTACGCCACGCTCAAGTAAGAGCATCTAGCATCTCGCTCGGGGTGTATTGCTGCACACCCCGAGCGGTTTTATCTGGTAATAATCTCGCATCAAGCGGCAGGCACGGCACGGAAGAGCCGCTTCTGGCGAGATCAGTAAATGATTTATGAAGGGGGGATGAGAACTATGACTGAGACCGCTAAGAAAAAGCGCGGTATGCCTTCATCGTTCACCATTCTTCTTGCTCTGCTGGCAATTGTCGCAGTGATTACCGTTATCGTCTCCGGCACGTCCGGCGGCGCGGTTACTGCCGCCCGTCTGAGCGATTTCTGCACCGCCCCGATTAAGGGCTTCGCTGACGCTCTGCCCGTCTGCCTCTTCGTTATGATCCTGGGCGGCTTCCTCGGTATGATGACCGAGACCGGCGCCCTGGACAACGGCATCGCCGTTCTGGTGCAGAAGCTTAAGGGCAACGAGATTATGCTCATTCCCGTGCTGATGCTCATCTTCTCCCTCGGTGGTACCACCTATGGTATGTGCGAGGAGACCGTTCCCTTCTACGCCCTGCTCGCCGCTACCATGATGGCCGCTGGCTTCGACCCCATGGTCGGTGCCGCTACCGTCCTGCTCGGCGCTGGCTGCGGCTGCCTGGGCTCCACGGTTAACCCGTTCGCCGTCGGCGCTGCCGTCGACGCTCTGACCGGCGTTGGCATTGAGGTCAACCAGTCCATCATCATCGGCCTCGGTGCCGTCCTGTGGATTGTCACTACCGCTATGTCCATCTTCTTCGTGATGAGCTACGCCAAGAAGGTCAAGGCTGACAAGGGTTCCACCATCCTGTCGATGCAGGAGCTCAAGGACGCCGAAGAGGCTCACGGCAAGGCTGCTTCCGAGGTCCACAAGGAGGTCAAGCTCACCGGTCGTCAGAAGGGTGTTCTGATTGCCTTCGCCTTCACCTTCGTCGTCATGATCGTCGGCTTCATTCCGCTGGCCGACCTCAACGAGGGCGTCGCTAACTTCTTCGACGCTGGCGCTGTCTACGACGCCGACGGTAACGCCGTCGTCCAGGGCTGGTCTGCCCTGATCACCGGCCTGCCCATTGGCCAGTGGTACTTCGACGAGGCTTCCACCTGGTTCTTCCTTATGGCCGTCCTGATCGGTATCATCGGTGGCCTGTCCGAGAAGCAGATCGTTAACACCTTTATCACCGGCGCTGCCGACATGATGTCCGTTGTTCTCGTCATCGCCCTCGCCCGTGGTATCTCCGTCCTCATGGCTAACACCGGCCTCGACGTCTTCGTCCTCGACGCTGCCGCCAATGCTCTGGCTGGCCTGTCCGGCGTGATCTTCGCTCCCATGAGCTTCCTGGTCTACTTCGGCCTGTCCTTCCTGATCCCCTCGACCTCCGGTATGGCCACCGTCTCCATGCCCATCATGGGACCGTTGGCTGTTAAGCTCGGCTTCTCGCCTGAGGTCATGGTCATGATCTTCTCCGCCGCCATCGGTGTCGTGAACCTGTTCACCCCGACCTCCGGCGCCATCATGGGCGGTCTCGCCCTGGCCAAGATCGAGTGGACGACCTGGCTCAAGTTTGCCCTTAAGCTCATCGTCGCTCTCTCCGTCGTCTGCGCCGTCATCCTGACCGTCGCCTGCGTGTTGATCTAAGTACCCAACGGGTACCCCACGGAAACCTTGACGATCCTGTAGAGGATCACCTGGTCATCGTCTGTCCGGTGGGGTAAACCCACCGGTAGACTCCTACCTTTAGCCCCCTTCCGTTCCGTGCGCGGGAGGGGGCGCTCTTGTGTTCCGGCGTTTTACCAAACGCCGGAACCACTCGACGCTGCAAGCCCGCCAGAGCGGCAATCTGACGTTCAATCGTCGGGCATGGCCAAAAGGCCTATGCCCTCCTCTTTCACGTCACCTTGCTCGCTCTGGCGGGCT
>CALLFD010000154.1 GCA_937997605.1 uncultured Collinsella sp.
CGCCCGCGAAGCGCCCTGCGACCTACCGGGAATTGCCATGACGTACGTTGGCTGATGAATTGGAAGGAAAGGTCAACGGAGACTGAAGGCAATTGGTTCAGCGAAAAACCCTGACGAATCTAATTCGTCAGGGCCCCACCAACGCTCACTCGTCGTTCATCGTTAAAGCTAGATATTCTCTTCCGCCCATTTCTCGAAATCGAGTTCTCGTCTCTGAGCAGTTCGGTAGACTTCCATGTCTTCGCGAGCGCCTACCACTACGATGGCCATCTTTTCTTTAATTCTGATGAGGCGGTACACGATTCGAATGCCACTTCCCCTGAGCTTGATTTTCATAAAGCCAGTCAAATCCGTACCTGCCTTGTTTCCAAGAGGCTTGCCGAATCCACCTTCGTTCTGCGGCAATGGGTTCGTTCTGATTTTTTCTATAGCCTTAAGGACGATCTTTCGTTGGGAGCCGTCCAGACGCTTAATATCCTTGAGAGCATCCGGGTAGAAAGCGACTTCGTACCCACTCATTCAAACTCGACCTCATCCATCTGATCGAGTTCGTCCTGGCTCACACCCAGCTCTTCCATAACATCAGACAGGGAAACAAGCGCATCGTCACTTGCCACAGCCACTCTCTTAAGTGCCAACGTTAACAAGGCGAGGTCCTCCTCCGCTTGCTTCGCTTCCCTATATTCATCGGGTGTCACAATCACAAACGCTGGCTTGTTGTGTTTGAGAACCACAACTGGATTGTCGTCCCCAACCTTCGAAAATGCAGCCGAGCCCTTACCGTGGCTGAAATCGCTAATTGGAACAAGGTTGTCGAGCATCTGCAAAGCAGGCATACATACCTCCTAAAAATGAATTCTTTTTCGAATTCATTTTATCATTCTTTTTTGCTATATTGTACCACGCAACCGAAACAACCTTTTAGGATACGAATCCGAGCTTAGAATGACTGTTGGCCCTCGCACCGCCCTTGCCTCTTTTATTACGTCAAGTGGTATACAGCGAAGCAAAATGGCGATCTAAAGTGCGCGGCACTCACCTCGCATCGCTACAAAAAACAAACTGCTCCCCACCCACTCGGGCAAGGAGCAAGCCTCATTTTTAATCAGACTGAGAACCACGAATGCAGAAACACAGGCGACTTCAGTCCCTTATCGCCGAGAGACGTTATTGTACAGCCATTTCTTTAAGCTTCTCAGCCATCAACAAACACACGTCTTCCGATTGCGGGTACACGCCAAAATGATCGAAGAAACCATGGTCACATCCGGCATATTCGATGACCTCGACATCGATTCCTGAAGACCGTAATTTTGTAGCCCATTTTTCATCGGGGATACGAAGCGGATCGTATTCGGATGTCACGATAGTCACCGGGGGGAAATCAGTGCAGTCCTCAAGCATTAGCGCAGAAATCAACGGGTCATGAGGAGACATTTTTCCGTGTGCACAAAGTTCGACCATCGGGCCGTCCGAATCGCGAAGATGGTCGATGCGAAAACGCGCAACGTCCTCTTGATCGGCTATCGCAGGAAAATCCTCATATCCCTCGCCCTGTTCGCCCGCAAGGTCGACTTCAGGATAGATTTCGAAGGCATGGGCTACAGCTCCAGCACCCCTGAGCTGAACACACGCATTAGTAAGGCTTCCTCCCGCAGAGTCGCCGGCGACCATTATTTTATGAGGATCGATTCCGAGATCCCCGGCATGCTCGCGCACATAATCAAGAGCAAGAACGCAATCCTCGATCTGCCCGGGAAATGCCGTCTCCGGCGCCAAGCGGTATTCCGGATAAACC
>CALLFD010000155.1 GCA_937997605.1 uncultured Collinsella sp.
TCATGTGGATGGCAAGGCTCGGGATAATAGCGACCTCGCGCTCGGTGGCAAGCAGGCGGCTCTCAATACGGTCGCCCTCGCGTACCAGCACGCGGCCCGCGAGTGCCAGCGGACGGTCGAACCAGGTGTAGTCGATCATGCCGCCGTAGGCCTCGGTGTTCAGGCGCAGCGTCTCGCCCGCGCCGTCGAGCTCGGGCACGGCCTTGACCTTAAACGTCGGCGAGTCGCTGTGCGACGCCGTCAGCTGAAAATGGTAGTCGCCGGCAACGCCGTCCTCGCCCCACGTAGCAGCCAGGTCCTCGCCCACCTTAAAGGCGATAACGCTCGAGGTGTTGCGCTGCGTGTAATAGCGACCGCCCGGCTCGATATCCCACGCCGCATTCTCGGGCAGGTAGGTAAAGCCCGCCTCGTCGAGTTCGGCCATAATGGTCGCCGCCGTATGGAACATGCTGGGGCATGCCTCGATAAAGTCGATAAGGTCGTTGGCAGCCTCGATATCGTCGGCCGTCACATGCGCGCGCTCGGGCGTTTCCTGATCCGTCATGCTCTCCCCTTTCGCTGGGTTGATGGTCCCCTCCAGCATACCCCGCCACGCCAGCGCCGTACTCTTCATTCCGCGTTTAATCCCGCGCCGCTCGCCAAGTTGAGCCATAATGCCCGCGCACCTTTTGCGACAATTACGCTAACAGGACGAGAGGAGCCGTCATGAAGCCACGTAACATTGCCATCGCCTGCGGTGTCGCGGGAGTCGCCGTCGGCCTTGCCGCTGCCACCGGTATCGTTTATCACAAGCAAATCAAGTCCGCCGCGTCGCTCAAACGCTTGACCGGCTACGCGGATGGCTATGACCTGTACGCAATCGACATCGCCTACGACTACGATCTTGATCGCATCATCGCCGCTGGCGTGCGCGACGACCAGGCCTACATCGATGCCGTGGTGGCGCAGATGCTGCCCGGTGTGCCGGTACATGTCCAGGCGCCCCAGTTTGCCTGCAGCGCTTTTGTCGCCGTAGATGCCGAAGGCCGCGTGCGCACCGGTCGCAATTACGACTTTAAAGACGACACCTCGGCGCTGCTGGTGCGCAATCACCCACGCGGCGGCTATGCCTCCATCGGGTTTGCCGCCCTTAACAACCTGGGCGCCAACACTCCGCTTGACTCCGTCGCCGGACGCGCCGCCGCACTCATGGGACCGTTTGCCCAGCTCGACGGTGTTAACGAATGCGGCGTGTCCATTGCCGTACTCACCCTGGATTCCAAGCCCTGTGACCAGGACACGCATCGCCCCGTCATCAACACTTCGCTCGCCATCCGTCTGGTGCTCGACCGCGCGGCTACCACGCAAGAGGCCGTCGACCTGCTTTCCGCCTACGACATGCACGCCATGGCAGGACGCGATTACCACTTCTTTATCAACGACGCCGCCGGTGACGCACGGGTGGTGGAGTGGGATCCGCGCGATCCCGACCGCGCATGCAAGGCGACGCCCGTGCGCCAGGTCACGAACTTCTACGCCTGCTATGGTGACGAAGTGCTGCCCAACCAAAAGAATGGCGAGCTGGGCCATGGTAAAGAGCGCGCCGTCGCAATCGCCGATGTCCTCGACGCCCATGCCGGCGCCCAGGACGAAACGATTGCCTGGGAAGCCCTGCGTGCCGCAGCGCAAGAGCCCAATCCGGAAGATATCACCAGCAACACGCAATGGTCGGTCGTCTTTGACAATACCGAGCCCGCTGCCGCCATCACGCTGCGCCGCCACTGGGGCGACGTCGACGCCTTCGCACTGTAAGGAGCCAGGCCCGTCGACCTTACGTTCCCTGACGTTGCTTACATTTCCATACGCTTGAGCTAACACGTTTTACCCCCGTATCAACAGTGTGCGGGGGTAAACTTATGCGCATGTTATAACTTGCCCGGAAGGATTCATCATGCTCAGGATCGGTCTTCTTACCAGTGGCGGCGACTGCCAGGCGCTCAACGCCACCATGCGCGGCATCGTCAAAACGCTTATGACCAATAGCGAAGAACCTATCGAGATCTATGGTTTTGAGGACGGCTACCAGGGCCTTATCTACAGCAGATTCCGTGTCATGACGCCCGCCGATTTTAGCGGCATCCTCACCCGCGGCGGCACCATCCTGGGCACGAGCCGCACACCGTTCAAGCGTCTGGACATTCCCGAGGCTGACGGCGTCGAGAAGGTGCCGGCGATGGTCCACACCTATCATAAGCTGCAGCTCGACTGCCTGTTTATGCTGGGCGGTAACGGCTCCACCAAGACCGCCAACCGCCTGCGCGAAGAGGGCCTAAACGTTATCGCCCTGCCCAAGACCATCGATAACGACACATGGGGCACCGAGCTGACGTTTGGCTTTACGAGCGCCATCGACGTCGCCACCAAGTGCATCGACGACATCCACACCACCGCTTCGAGCCACGGCCGCGTGTTCGTTATCGAGATCATGGGCCACAAGGTTGGCTGGATCCCGCTGTATGCCGGCGTCGCGGGCGGCGCGGATGTCATCTTGATTCCCGAGATTCCCTACGACATGGATAACGTCATCAAGACCATCGAGCATCGCATGGAGACCGGCAGCCGCTTTACCATCGTGGCCGTCGCCGAGGG
>CALLFD010000156.1 GCA_937997605.1 uncultured Collinsella sp.
AACAAGCTGCGCGTCTGCAAGAAGTGCGGCCACAAGTTCTAAGCTGCCCGCAACAGTTAAGTTGCTAGCAAAGGCCCGGATGCCACGGCACCCGGGCCTTTTTTCTATCCCTACTCATTGGGTACTCATTGGGGACAGCCTTAAATGAGTGGTTGCGCGCGCGAAAGGCTGGCGTGACAGTCGGTCAGCTCGTGCGTTGTTGCGAACTCGGTGAGGCAACGGTTAAAAGGGCAACTGCTGGCTGGCGCGACGCCTCAAATGATCCGTTTTCCTCCGTCCCCAACGGATCATCACAGCTTTCCGCGTAAAAGATGATCCGTTTTCCTCCGTCCCCAGGGGATCAGGTGATGCGCATCTGTGCGTAGCTGCGTGCGTATGATTGCGTGAGTATACGTGTATATGCGCCGTTAACTCCTGAATTTTGACCATTTAGCGGTAATACACGCAGAAGCACGCACATATACGCGCATTTGTGCGAATATAGAGCTGTCAGAAATGAAAGACTTTTCACGATGTAGGAGGCACATATGGCAGATTCCAAGCAGGCTCCACTCGACTCCGCGGCAGCCGCAAAGGCAGCGTTCGCTTCGGTCCAGGGCAAGCCGTTCCCCGATGATATCTTTACGGCTCCCGAGCTTCGTTGGGCTGTGATTGGGTGCGGCGTTATCGCCAACCAGATGGCCCAGTCTCTCGCTCTTGCCGGTCGCAAGCTTGCGGGCGTCGCTAATCGCACGCTGTCAAAGGCTCAAGCTTTTGCCGAGCAGTATGGCATCGAGAAGGTCTATGAAACGGCCGAGGACCTCTATGCCGACCCTAACATCGACGCGATCTATATCACCACTCCGCATAACACGCATATCACCTACCTGCGCGCCGCCCTGTCAGCTGGCAAGCACGTGCTCTGCGAAAAGGCCATTACCCTCAACTCCGCCGAGCTCGACGAGGCACGTGCCATTGCCGACGAGCATAACGTGGTCCTTATGGACGCTACAACGGTGCTCCACATGCCCTTATATCAAGAGCTGCGCCGCCGCATGGATGCCGCTGAGTTTGGCCGCATGAACCTCGCTCAGCTCAACTTTGGCAGCTACAAGGAGTACGGCGATCTGACCAACCGTTTCTACAATCGCAACCTTGCTGGCGGTGCCATGCTCGACATTGGCGTCTATGCTCTGTCCGTTATGCGCCTCTTTATGGCAAGCCAGCCCGCTGAGGTCGTTTCGCTGGGCAACACCTGTGAGACCGGCGTTGACGTTGCGGGCGGCATCGTCTGCCGTAATGCCGAGCAGCAGCTGGGTGTTGTGAGTCTTACGCTTCACTCCAAGCAGCCCAAGCGCTCGGTCATCAGCTTTGACAAGTGCTATATCGAGG
>CALLFD010000157.1 GCA_937997605.1 uncultured Collinsella sp.
CGCGAGCATCCATGTCCTCCTCCTTTCCCTGCGTCTAGTCTAACGCGGTAAAGAAAGACACTCCACGTCGCGCTCGTTCCGCCAACGCGGAACAGGTTGCGGGGAGTCCAGCTGAACTTATAGGGAGCACGGAGAGAGGGCCCGAAAGCAATGCGTCGGTGTGAGATGCGCTTTCCGCAGTCATTGGGGACAGATTTAAATTAGTAGTCATTGAGGACGTTCTTGTTTGACTAGTCGTTTAAGAACGTCCCCAATGACTACCCACCCATCGGGGACTAGGTGAATAGCAAAAGCCCCGCAGCCGGAGCGGACTGCGGGGCTCATGAAGAGAGGCTAGTTTGCGGGCGCCTTGCCTGGCGCCCACGAGAGAGGCGACAGAGTAGAGGCTACTCGTGGATGCGGGTACCGGAGAGGCCGGCCATGGTCTCGGCGGCCTTGTCCAGGGCGCCGATGATGCAGGTGCGGCCCTTGCGGGAACGCGCGAACTTGATGGCAGCGCGGACCTTGGGCTCCATGGAACCCTTGCCAAACTGGCCCTCGTCGGCCAGGCGCTCGGCCTCGTCGGCGGTGAGGTCCTCGAGCTCCTCCTGGTTGGGCTTGCCAAAGTTGATGGCGACATGCTCAACGGCGGTCAGCAGGAACAGAACGTCGGCGTCGCAGTCCTCGGCCAGCAGCTCGCCGCCCAGGTCCTTGTCGATGACGGCGGGAACGCCCTTGTAGCAGCCCTTGTTCTCGTAGTCGCGGACGACGGGGATGCCGCCACCACCGCAGGCGATGACGATGAACTCGTTGTCGAGCAGGTTGAGGATGGAGTCAGCCTCGACGATCTTCTTGGGATCGGGGGAAGCGACGACGCGACGCCAGCCGCGGCCGGAATCCTCGACGAAGACCTTGGAGGGATCCTCGGCCATGAACTCCTTGGCCTGCTCCTCGGTGTAGAAGGGGCCGATCGGCTTGGTCGGGTTCTTGAACGCGGGATCATCGGGGTCGCACTCGATCTGGGTGACGACGGTGGCGGCGTGCCAACGCTTATAGCGCTTGTGCATCTCGCGGCCGATGCCCTGCTGCAGGTGATAACCAATGTAGCCCTGGGACATGGCGCCGCACTCGGGCAGCGGCATCTCGGGGGTACCGATGGCATCGTGGGCAGCGGCGAAGGCGTTCTGGATCATGCCGACCTGCGGGCCGTTGCCGTGGGTGATGATGATCTCGTTACCCTGCTCGATGAGACCAAGGAGAGCGTGGGCGGTGTTGCTCACGGCCTCGATCTGCTCGACGGGGTTGTTGCCGAGGGCGTTGCCGCCAAGGGCGACGACAATACGATCGGGCTTGCCAAGAGGCTTAGACATTGCTGGAATCCTTTCTGTAAAAGGCCTACAACCCATTAATAACCCGCGTCCGTGCGATACGCGAGTTTATTAAGGTTTATATTCTCTTTATCGCTCATTTTATTCATTTTGAAAATAGCGGAACGGTGAACGGTCGTTTTTGTCCGCTCAGCGTACAGAACTCCAGCTCAGACATATCTACGTAATTTACGTGCGACTTTATTTAAATGAAGCGAGGATTATGTCGGATTATGCAAACTACATCCCTGCTAAACACAAAACGGACAGCGCAATATCTTACTCGCGCTATACGAGATTCTATGCACTTATAAGTCGAGTATGCACCCCTGCAAAAACAAGGGGCTTTTCATCCAGCATAAGGAATAAAGAAGGACTCCGAAAAGGCGGCAACAGCCAAGTCCCCCATCCATCCCCAAAGTGGCGCGAGGTTTCGCGGCAAAGCCGCGAAACAGCGAAGGGGACGGAATACCCGGCCAACTACGTCCTTCATCCGCCCACACAATCCGAGGACATAGTCGTAGCAGGATCTGAGGGCTGACCTTCGCGGACACTCCGCAGGACGAAAGAACCCCCGCCGCACGTAGTGCGCAGCGGGGGTTCTTTCATGTCCGAGGACGTCCGCGAAGGTCAGCCCTCAGATCCTGCGGTGGGAGACTTAGGCCTCGTTGTACACCGTCTTGAGCTTCAGCAGGTGCTGATAGCGGTCCATAGCGGCCTGCTCATTCTCCTTGAAGAGCTCCTCGGCGCGCTCGGGGAAGGAACGCGTCAGCGAAGCGTAACGGGCCTCGTTCATCAGGAACTCCTGATAACCGCCCGCGGGCTCCTTGGAATCGAGCGAGAACTTCTTGCCGGCAGCAGCCTCGGGGTTGAAGCGGAAGAGGTTCCAGTAACCGCACTCGACGGCCTTCTTCATCTCGGCCTGGCAGTTCTGCATGCCACCCTTCTTGATGGAGTGCATCTCGCAGGGGCTGTAGCCGATGATGAGGGACGGGCCGTCGTAGGCCTCGGCCTCGTGGATGGCCTTGAGGGTCTGAGCCGGGTTGGCGCCCATGGCGACCTGCGCCACGTAGACGTAGCCGTAGCTCATGGCGATCTCGGCCAGGGACTTCTTCTTGGTCACCTTACCGGCAGCGGCGAACTGAGCGACCTGGCCCAGGTTCGAGGCCTTGGAGGCCTGACCGCCGGTGTTGGAGTAGACCTCGGTGTCGAAGACGAAGACGTTGACGTTGTGGCCGGAAGCCAGGACGTGGTCCAGGCCACCGAAGCCGATGTCGTAGGCCCAGCCGTCGCCGCCGAAGATCCAGAAGGACTTCTTGGTGAGATAAGCCTTGTCGGCGAGGATTGCCTTGGAAGCGTCGCAACCGCACTTCTCGAGCTCGGCAACGTAGGCAGCGGCAGCGGCCTTGGAAGCCTCGGCGTCGTTGACGGAGTCGATCCAAGCCTGGCCGGCAGCCTTGAGCTCATCGGACGGACCATCGGCAGCGATGATGTCCTGGGTAGCGGCGATCAGCTTGTGCTGAACGGCCTCATAGCCAACAGCCATGCCCAGACCATGCTCGGCATTGTCCTCGAACAGAGAGTTGTTCCACGCCGGGCCGTGACCGTCCTTGTCCTTGCAGTAAGGAGCGGTGGCAGCGGGGTTGCCCCAAATGGAGGAGCAGCCGGTGGCGTTGGAGATGAACATGCGGTCGCCGGCAACCTGGGTCACCAGACGTGCATAGGCGGTCTCGGCGCAGCCGGCGCAGGAGCCCGAGAACTCCAGGTAGGGCTGCTTAAACTGGCTGCCCTTGACGTTGGCCGCGATGAGCTCCTTCTTCTCGGAGACGTTCTCGACCATGTAGTCCCAAACGGGCTGCTGGTCCATCTCCTGCTCGGTGGGAACCATCTCGAGGGCGCCCTTGGGGCAAACCTTGACGCAGTTGGTGCAACCCATGCAGTCGAGCGGGGACACGGCCATGGTGAACTTCATGCCCTTTGCCTTGGGGCCCATGGCGTCGAGCGTGCGGGTAGCCTCGGGCGCGGCGGCAGCCTCGTCCTCGGTCATCGCGAACGGACGGATGGTGGCATGCGGGCACACGTAGGCGCACTGGTTGCACTGGATGCACTTGGTCTCGTCCCAGTGGGGAACGACCACGGCGACGCCGCGCTTCTCGTATGCGGAGGCGCCCAGCTCAAACTGGCCGTCGGCGCAATCGACGAAGGCGGAAACAGGCAGGCTGTCGCCGTCCATGCGATCGATGGGCTCGAGCAGGTTCTTGACCTGCTGGGCGATAGCGGACTTGGTCTCCTCGGAGAGCTCGACGGGAGCGGCATCCTCGGCGGTAGCCCAGTCGGCCGGAACCTCGAACTTACGGAAGGCGGTAGCGCCGGCATCGATGGCCTTGTGGTTGGCGTCGACGATAGCCTGGCCCTTCTTCATGTAGGACTTGGTAGCCGCGTCCTTCATGTACTGCAGGGCGTCCTCGGCGGGCAGGACCTTGGCCAGCGCGAAGAAGGCGGACTGGAGCACCGTGTTGGTGCGCTTGCCCATGCCGACCTTAGCGGCCAGGTCGATAGCGTCGATCAGGTAGACGTTGACGTTGTTGTTCGCGATGTAGCGCTTGGCCACGGCGGGCATGTGCTCGGCGAACTCCTCGTCGCTCCACTGGCAGTTGACCAGGAAGGTGCCGCCCGGCTTGACGTCGCGGACCATCTTGAAGCCCTTAACGATGTAGCTGGGGTTGTGGCAAGCGACAAAGTCGGCCTTGGTCACGTAGTACGGCGAACGGATCGGAGAATCACCAAAGCGCAGGTGCGAGACGGTGACGCCGCCGGTCTTCTTGGAGTCGTACTGGAAGTAGGCCTGGACGTACTTGTCGGTGTGGTCGCCGATGATCTTGATCGAGTTCTTGTTGGCGCCGACGGTACCGTCGCCACCCAGACCCCAGAACTTGCACTCGATGGTGCCGGGGGCTGCGGTGTTGGGCGCATCCTCGGCCTCGGGCAGGCTCAGGTTGGTCACGTCATCGACAATGCCGATGGTGAACTCGCGCTTGGGCTCGTCCTTCTTGAGCTCCTCGAAGACAGCGAACGCGGACGCGGGAGGCGTGTCCTTGCTGCCCAGGCCATAACGGCCGCCGACGACCTTGATGCCCGTCTTGCCGGCCTCGTAGAGAGCGGAGACGACGTCCTGGTAGAGCGGCTCGCCGATGGAACCCGGCTCCTTGGTACGGTCCATGACGGCGATCTTCTGGACGGTCTCGGGGAGAACGTCGACGAAGTGCTTGATGGAGAACGGACGGAACAGACGAACCTTGACCAGGCCGACCTTCTCGCCGTGAGCGTTGAGGTAGTCGATGACTTCCTCGAGCACGTCGCAGAAGGAGCCCATGCACACGACGACGCGATCGGCATCGGGAGCGCCGTAGTAGTTGAACAGGCCGTAATCGGTGCCGAGCTTCTCGTTGATCTTCTTCATGTAGCCCTCGACGACGGCGGGAAGCTCGTCGTAGACCTTGTTGCAGGCCTCGCGGTTCTGGAAGAAGATGTCGCCGTTCTCGTGGCTGCCGCGGGTGTGCGGGTGCTCAGGGTTGAGCGCGTGATCGCGGAAAGCCTGGACGGCGTCCATGTCGCACATCTCGGCCAGATCCTTGTAGTCCCACATGGCGACCTTCTGGATCTCGTGGCTGGTGCGGAAGCCGTCGAAGAAGTTAAGGAACGGGGTCTTACCCTCGATGGCGGCAAGGTGAGCCACCGGCGAGAGGTCCATGACCTCCTGGACGTTGCCCTCGGCGAGCATGGCGAAGCCGGTCTGACGACAAGCCATGACGTCGGAGTGATCGCCAAAAATGTTCAGGGCGTGGGAAGCGACGCAACGCGCGGAGACGTGGAAGACGCCCGGGAGCTGCTCGCCCGCGATCTTGTACATGTTCGGGATCATCAGGAGCAGACCCTGAGAAGCCGTGTAGGTGGTGGTCAGAGCACCGGCGCCCAGCGAACCGTGAACGGTACCGGCTGCACCTGCCTCGGACTCCATCTCGACGACCTTGACCGGGGTGCCGAAGATGTTCTTGCGACCCTGGGCCGCCCACTGGTCGACATGGTCGGCCATCGGGCTGGACGGCGTAATGGGATAGATTCCCGCTACCTCGGTGTACGCATACGAAACATATGCGGCCGCCTCGTTGCCGTCCATAGACTTAAACTTACGCGCCATATACCCCTCTCCTCTCATATAGGTATACAGGCCCCGGCGATCGCCGGGATGTTGGCGTGATGGGATTTACGCTGTTGCTTCCAATCATCTGGCAGGCAGGCTCAGCAGCAGGTACGTGGCGTGGAGAGAAGACATGCCGAGGCGAGGGACAGCTGATGCGCCCCACAGACCCGACCGCCCGTCTTGCACATGACCGAGCGCCGCAAAGGCCGCATGCCGGATGCTCCCGGGCACGCCCCGGCGATGGGAAGCGCCCGCAACGGAAATCCGCATGCGGGTTTATTGTACCCCGCCGTCAAGTGTAATTTCGGCAAATATAGGCGGGCGGTAAAGGTTTACCTCGGGTGACCGCCAAGGGCCAAAATGGCCCCTCCATCCCCGGGCGACCGACTCTGGAGCGCCAAGGAGTGTCCCCAGATGCCGGCAGAAAAAGAACGTCCCTATCTGCCGGCTAGAGGGCACCGAAGAGGATGGCGTAGGTAGTTGATTCGCCGAGCTTGAGCTCGTCGCCGGGATTGAGTTGGGCGGAACGGCCGGGCTCGACCTGAATGCAGACGCGCGTGGCCCCGTTTACCACCACGGTTCCGTTGGTGGACGACAAGTCCTCGACGTGCCAGATATTTTGAGCATCGCACCAGATATGGGCATGGCGGGCCGAGACATCGTCGCCGACGTCGGTAATATCGCCCTCACCAGTGGCCAGCGCGCCAATCTCAACACCCTGCTCACTCGGCTGAATCCAGCGCGGGGCGCTCACGACAAAACTGTTTTGCACGCGCAGCAAGCCCAAGGGGTGCGCCGGGGCGGGTTCGCGTTCGCCCGCGACCGAAGATGTGCTCAGCGAGCGCGGCGTCGACGTGGCGCCGCCACAGGTCGCACGAGCGCGGCGGCTCGCCCGACTTGGAACCAAGGCGGGCGTGAGAGCAAACGGCATAGGGAACGAATCTTGCGGATGCACTCCTCGACGTCAGGCAGGTAAGCCCCACTAAGTCGCCGAGGAGGCCCAAGCGGCCCGGCACCACTTCCAGATTCTGACCAGGGCGAGTCGTTCGCCGGTGGCTGAAGGCTCGCTCCCACCCAAAAGGGGAGATTCGCGTTGTTCCCCAATCGCTCTCGCATCTTTCATTTTGCTCGAGGTGGGCTATAAAAACTTTCCTGGTGAAAGGCGGCGATTGGTTTCCTTTCTTTCTAGAGGAGCGCGCCTGTAATCTGTTTTCATCCTAAATCAAGTTAAGATCGGACCTTCCAGAGGCAAGTCGACTCAAACTGCGAGGCTCCATGTTGGAATAAAGAGCGCTGTCGAAGTGCCAACAACACAAAGCTTGCCAGTCTCAAATAGAACCTTTTGGGAGTCCGATTGGGCCGCACACCGAATCCCCGCTGGTGGTTTTTTATAGCTGCGCAACAATAAACAAGGTTAGTGCCAGTCCAGCATGAAATTGAGGAACGTATGCATTTTTTCTCAGTAAGTGATCGTCGTTACTGCTTCGATGAGGTCACTCGCAATTGCTTTCAGGTTGACCAAGCATCAGAAGATGCGCTTCGCATATTTGAAGCATCGGGAAGAACGGTCAACTCGAAGTTGCTAACAAAGTCACTTGCTGCGAAAGGCTACGACCAAACGACCATAGCAGAACTTGAAGACGACATTGATGAGTATCAACGATTGTCTGAGCGGACTTTCTTAACAAAAGACACGCCTCGAAAACTTAGATCCATCGAACTCCACGTTTCACATGCATGCAACCTTGGTTGTAGTTACTGTTTTGCCGGTAAAGGAGATTATGGAACGTCTCCTCTGCTGATGACAGACGAGATAGCCTTCAAGGCGGTCGACTACCTCGTCGCAAGTTCATCGGAAAACGAAACGCTTGCGATCGTCTTTTTTGGTGGGGAACCCATGATTAACGAGCCGCTGATATGGAAAACGGTCGACTATTCAAAAAGAATATACCCCAATAGAAACTTTACCTATTCTATTACGACCAACGGAACGCTTTTGAATGACACTGCTGTGAATTCTTTCAAGGAGCACGGGTTTTCTGTTCTGATTAGTCTCGATGGTACAGGATGCAAGCACGATGCATCGCGCCCGTACAAGACGGGAGGCGGCTCTTTCTCCGATATCGACAAAAACGTTCGTCGTTTTTCCGAGTCGTTCCCCTTCGGCGCAAGAGCGACCTTAACAAATAATAACTGTAACCTTGTTGAAGACTATCTTCAGTTTAAAGAGATGGGCTTCAGAAGGATTTACTTCTCGCCCGTGAGCTCATTCGATGAGAATATCAAACTCGACGAACACTCATTAAACAAAATCAGGGCGGGCCTAATAGATTTGGCGGATCAATATCTCAAACAGATTGATCAAGGGGAAAAGCCCTTGTTTAGAACATTGAAAACTGCAGTTGATTTGATTATGAGCAACAGGATCGCCTTTGTCGGATGCGGGGCTGGCAGGCGTTTTATTTCCGTGACTCCCGAAGGGGACGTATACCCCTGTCACAGGTTTGTCGGGATGATGCGATTCAAAATGGGCAACATCGTCACCGGAATTGACGAAACTAGGTATATTGAAAACTGGAGTCAGGGTGTCGAAAAAAGAATTGACTGTACGGACTGTTGGGCTCGGTCTTTCTGTGGTGGGGGCTGTAGCTGGGAGGCTGCAGACGAGCACGGCTACTTGCCCAAGAGTCTACACCCTGCATCATGTGAATATAGAAAAATGTGCTACGAGATGGCTTTTGACCTTATTTCCCGCCACTCATCTTCGCAGGAGAAAAATCAACGAGAAGCTACTGTATCGGAATAAGCGGTTCAGCGCATTGCTGTCACCATTGTGGAGGTGTTCGTTCTTCTGATTACCGTCTGCGAAGCTTATTGCTACGTTCGCCGAAACCATTCTAGAAATATGGTGAACTAGACATCTTGGTTTGTTATACACAATATTGAGGTTTTTCTGCACTCAAAGGGAGGTAGTCGTGAAGCATATTCATCCGATTAATCCAGGAAGTGGCGACGAGGCAGGCGTGAAGCCGATGTCTTTTGACTGCCTCTTGGGCATTACTGACATCTGTACTGTTTATGATAAAGCAGATGGCTGTGGTGCATACGATTACTGCGACTATGACATGGATGGCGGCAGCATCTGCGTTGTAGATCACTGTGGCATTGATCAAACGTAGTCTCTAATTGGATTAAGGTGAGGAGCTGTTATGAAGCATATCCATCCTGTTGGTTCAAATGAACATCCTCCCGTTGAGCCTTGTTGTCTTGGAGTTGATATATGCAATTTTTACGACATCGCCGAGTGCCCTGTTGCGGATTGGTGCTATGTCGATAAAGAATCAAGCTGTGTTTTGCCAGCAGATTGGTGCGATCCAGTTGACGAGTAGTTTTGTGGCTAGGAACTATTTGGTCCAATTCAGAATAAGATGGGAACAAATACCAAAATCTCGTGTCTGGGAGGAGTTATGCCATTATTGCAAGGTCTCGTTGGATTAGCCTTTATACTTGCGTTATATCTGGCACCTTTTTTAATTCTATTCTTCATTATCCGACTCTTTCTTCGGAGAAAATAGGAGTGTCACGCAAACATTAGCGTAGCTTTCTTCCAATATGAGCCGAGCATTGGCAAGTGGAATAAGAAGCCCGACCGTTCGCCACATGAAAGTGATCGGACGGGCTTCTCTATTTAACCCGGGCCGCCACCCATAGCGGCTTTCCAAGCGTATTCTCAGTGCAAAGCAATCGTCAGTTTAATCCTATGCGCTGATACCGCATTTCATTTGTTCGGCTCGAATTCTACGGCCTGGCAACCCTCGCACTCTCCGGCAAATGGATTGAACGCGAAGGCAGAGATGATGTGTGCGTGGACATCGAGGCTGCTGTAGGCAACATACTGGGACATAGACCCCCGCTGCGCGTGGTATGCGGCCCGGCATGTTCATTGCCGTCCAACCCCGTGTAGTTGCAGCAAAGGGTGGAACCTCAATGCTCAGCTCATGTTGTCCGTGGGACACGAGAATCGTAAGTACACTTTGGTGCGATTCTCACGCTGATACTGAGCCACCTGGAATAAGATACGTCGCGACAACACTTCGCTTCACCTCTGTCTCGACAAGATGACGTAGACTAAAGTTTCCTTTAGTAAGAGAACGAGAACTATATCTGAAAGCGTTGCGATGACGTGAAGGCACCGAGTCCGAACCGCCTGAATGCTACGTGCATCTGCATCGCCTTTTTGTTATCTCTGCCAGTTGGGTAGCACTACACTTGTCATCATTTACCCTGGTACATGCTGCCTAAATCCACTACCCCTTCTACCGCGCCGACCATCTCGTCATCGTGAGAGACAACGATGATCAGCTGGCTTTGCTTGTTGCGCTTAACATAGGCCGCAAGCTCGGCGCGGCTTACAGCGTCTAACCCAGTCGTGGGCTCGTCGAGTACCAAAACTGACGACTTGCGTGAAATCGCCGACCATAAGTACACTCGGCGCAGCTCACCGCCCGAAAGCGCGGAGCAACGTTTCCCGAGCAACTCCTTCACGCTGTTTTCCAGCGAAAGTAGGCCATCTACACCCCGGTGATAGGAAGAAAAGGGCGTGTCGAAATACTCTAACAGCTCTTTCACCGTTTCGTCCGGCGCGAAGCACGACTGTGGGCAGCACGATATCTCTCTCGCACGTATGTAATCCAAGTCGCATTCTTCGATTGGCACGCCGTTGTATTTTACTTTGCCTTTCGATGAGTATAGCCCGAGCATCAAGTAAAGAAGTGACGTCTTGCCTCTTCCGTTTTCCCCAACTATGCAATATGTACCAGGACCGGAAAACTTGAAAGAAAACCCGCCGAGGACCTCTCGGACAGATCCGTCTGGAAGGGCAACCGAGAATTCCAAATCAGATACCGAAATGTCATTTATTTCATCGAGTTTAGCTAAATCGGTCCGATTCCACCCCGATCTCTCCTTTTCTCTCGTCGCGATAGCCGTCCTATCCCATGATGCTTTGGCATCTTGATAGGATTTGAACAATGACATCATACTTTTCAAAGTCTTAAAGAGAACCGCGAAGTATGTACCGATGATAGTGTACTCGCCTATTGACATAGTTCCGTTAATGATTCGTACTCCGGAAACAACAAGTATCACCGCTTGAAACAACGCTGCGAAAAGACCATCGAGCGATGTCAGAGAATATGATAGCTTTCCGGAGCGCAAAACTTTGGGAAAATAGCTCTTAAACCCAGCGTCGAGCGCTTGTTCGCTCTTGCCGTACGAAGATGTCAGTTGAATGTTGAGAATCTGATTAAGCTGCGATGCAATTGCGGCGTAAAAGGCGCTGTCCGCCTCTTTCTTCTCATACGTGACCCTATACAAAAGTTTCCTCAACCCAGTAATTACACAGAAATACACGATGAGGAGAATGATGGAAAACACCGCGAGAGTTGAATCAATTGACCATATGATAAGCAATACGATGGGAATGGCTACAATGGACAGCGGCGCACTGATAAAATTCGCCAAAACGAAGGATGAGACCACGCTGGAGTCGGAAATAATCCGTTGCGTTGTATAGGCCGGATCGATGGTCCGACTCACCAAGTAATCGTCTCTTTCAAAACGCAAGACGGCCTCCCTGAGAAGATCAAAGGAAAGTCTCGTGGTTATGCGAATGGAAAGTGTTCCTGCAAAATAAGTAAAGAGGGTGGAGAAAACTCCTATTGACGCAACCAGGAGCGCGAAGAGTACGGCGTCTCTTTCGCTGCGGTTACCGAGAAGAAAATCTAAGAATTTCCCGTTCACGTATGGCATGGCATAGGAGAGAGCGGTTCCAATCACCGTGATAGCAATGAAGACGAAAGCCCCTTTTGCTCTGATGAACCTCGAGAGAACGCATCGAATCAAGGAAGGCCCCAATCTACCCGCCACAAAACATCAATCACTGATACCTTACACCTCAACACAACAGGAGCGAAGATTTGCCAATGAGACTGCTTTAAGATTGCCTTGGGCCAATACGATCTCAAGCTCTTCCTACAAGAGAGTCGGAATCGGACATCTCCTCCGACGAACCTGGCAATCGGGCGGTTGAAATATCTTTTTCAACCGCCCGATTGCCACAATAGATTTGAGCATCCGCCCACAAACGTCCGCGTTTTATACCCATCAAATCCTTTGCCTTTTGTCGTCTAGACTAGAAAAATCGCTCGAAATAACGCAACCGGCCTGCTCGCTTGAAGAAACCTAAGCCCGTAACGTAGATGTGCAAACTTCCGAAACGCCTTGCGCGGCATAGTGCGTATAAACTTCGTCAACCGCCTCAGAAATATCTGAGTATCGCGCCGGGTCAAAAGCATACGATGTCGCAGCTATACCCTGCACCCATTCGGAACGCGGATTAATTGAATAGCCACACAGCATCATCATACATGCATCTAGACCTGATTTCCCAAGTATCCGACGTATTGATGAGAGCATCGCGGGTCGCCCCTGCACCATCGTCGTCACCCCTATTAACAGTATTTACCGTTTTTCTCTAAATGCGTATCGCCACCCTTAAGAATACGAAGTGTTTTATCCAGACCCGATTGCCCTCCATCTCAAACGAAGGGATAAGGAATCTCATCCGGAATCGGCAGTAACGGAGGATTCACAACGACAAGCGAAAAACATGAGTCATCTCTCAGAGGGGAGTAAAGGCTCCCCTCAAGCACCCTAGTTTCGTCATCCAAAGAGTTGATGGCAGTGTTTTTCTTACAAAGGTCGACAACAAAAGGGTTGATTTCTACAGATGTTACATCCATGCCACAGTTGGTAAGTATCAGGCCCTGTATTCTGGGGCCAGAACACAAATCGAGAGCCTTCCGTGCGCTCTGCGGTGTAAGGCGCCAATCTCAGCAAATCTGTCCCACAATACTGCGCTGAAGAACAAGACGGAACCCCTGAGCCAAACTCCCCTATACCTTATTAAGGCTAAGACAGGCAAGTTCACGCACCCGGCATATTCCAGAATAACATCCTATTGTTTTAGATGCTCTACAAGCATGAACAGCCGCGAATCGGAAAGATCTTCTAGTTCCGCCCCGACTGACCGCCAAGGGCCAAAATGGCCCCTCCATCCCCGGGCGACTGGCTCTGGCGCGCCGAGGAGTGTCCCCAAGTGCCGGCAGAAAAGAAACGTCCCTATCTGCCGGCTAGAGGGCACCGAAGAGGATGGCGTAGGTAGTGGATTCGCCGAGCTTGAGCTCGTCGCCGGGATTGAGTTGGGCGGAACGGCCGGGCTCGACCTGAATGCAGACGCGCGTGGCCCCGTTTACCACCACGGTTCCGTTGGTGGACGACAAGTCCTCGACGTGCCAGATATTTTGAGCATCGCACCAGATATGGGCATGGCGGGCCGAGACATCGTCGCCGACGTCGGTAATATCGCCCTCACCAGTGGCCAGCGCGCCAATCTCAACACCCTGCTCACTCGGCTGAATCCAGCGCGGGGCGCTCACGACAAAACTGTTTTGCACGCGCAGCAAGCCCAAGGGGTGCGCCGGGGCGGGTTCGCGTTCGCCCGCGGTCATCGACATGCCAAGCGGACGCGGCGTGGATGTGCCTCCGCCACAGGTCGCGCGCGCGTAGTCGATGGCATAGTTCACCGAGGACCGCACATCCGCCGAACAACCGACGGCGACAAACAGCACCAGCACGGCCTCGGCGCGCTCGGCGGGCATGAGTTCCGCCGCCTGGGACAGGCGATCGAGCGCGTTGCGATAGAGATTCGTGTCCTGGTGGCACTCTTCGAGCGCGCGCACCATCGGTTCACCTGCAGGACCGCACACCATATTGATTACAGCCGTGGAGTCCATGGGATTGCACTGGCGCAGGGCCAGTTGCGACATAATACGCGCAGCCGAGGTACCGTATTCGGCAAAGTAGCGCTGCTGAAGCGTGCCGACCGGCGCGCGAACGATAAAGCGGGAAACCCAAGAGCGATCGGCGGCTCGGCTCTGCGGGCTGCGGCCGTCGGCGAGCGGACGGGACGAAAGCACCAAGCCGCACAGCTCGATATGGCTCAGATGCGCCGCGCGCTTAAAGATGTCAAACATGGCCCCGCATGGGGTGAGCTCAACTTGAGATGCCATGACCTAGGCCTCCTTGGTCGTAGAAATAGAATCGGACGATACTTCGACAGGTCCGCCAAAAGTACGGGCAGCTGCGGCTCCACCGGCAAGCGGAGTCGCCATCTGGGCTTTTGTGCGTCGCGGTGCCGAAACGGGAAGTTCAAAGGCAAAGCCCATCGCAAGCAAAAACCACGTAAGCGTATAGGTTGCAACCAGAGCGGCAACAAGGCCGCCCGTCACGGCGCGTTGGGAAAATACGCTACATGCAGCCACAACCAGCACCGGAACCTCGCAGGCAGAAAGCGCAAGCACACCCTGCAGGAAGCCCGAGCGCCGATCGCGCGCAAGTGCCCCCGCCGCAACGCCGGCTATGCCTGGCAGCGCCAACGCCAGTGCGGCAATAATACCCGGTAGCGGCCCAGACCACACGAGCGATCCCAAAGTCGCCGTCACGCGAGCGCCCGACGCCAGCAGCGCGGCCGAAACCACGACCACAGCCCAAACCACGCCACAGACGACCGTCGCGCCGACCATCAGCGCGCGACGAACCGCGCGGCCGGACGCATCCATGGGGCACGGCGTGAGCGGCTCGCCGCGGAGCGAACGACCGACATTTTGCGCATAGTGGTCACAAAACGCCGAGAGCGCCGCCTCGACCGCCGCCGGCTCGGGACGATCTTTTTGATGGCTGGACAGACAGGCCATCACCACGTCGAACAGCTGGGCATCGACAAACGCCAGCGCATCGCATAGCTCTTCGGAATCCGGCTCAAGCCCTAGCTGCTGGGCCTGCTCGGCCGCAGCGAGCGCCACATCGGGCTCACGACGAAGCAGCTGAGTCAAATCACAACCGGGCGCATGGGCACCAATGGGATAGTCGGGCCGTGTGTCCATCTTGAGACGGTAGGGGCTCGCGATGTCGCGCGTCTTTTTGCGCGAACCCGAGGTGCCCGAAGTGCTCGGCGCGGCTTCGTATGGCGCGACGCCGGCAATGAGCTCGTAAACCGTGCTTGCCGCGGCGTAGACGTCAATCGCCGGTGACATACGCAAAGCGCGCAGGTCGGGAATATCGTCGGTGAGCATCTCGGGCGGGGCATAGGCAACCGTCGCGCGACGCAGCGTGGCATAACGCTCCGTAAACGACGCCTTGCCGCCGGTACCGGCCACGGCCGACGCAGGCTCAAGCGCCAGCGACGAGCCAAAGTCGATCAGGCACAGGTCAAAGGTGCCCTCGGCAAGCTGCCGGTCAAGCGGTAGACGCGCCGTGCGCACCATAATATTAGCGGGCGAGATATCGCGATGGACAAAGCCCTCACCCACCAGGCTCATACGGCAGAGCAGATCGAACAGGTCGCGACCCAGACGCGCCGCCACAAGCGGCGACAGGCGTCCGGCATCGTCCACGGCAAGTCGCGAACGCAAGCGGGCAAGCGTCTCGCCCTCGACCCATTCCATGACAATTGCAGGCACACCGTCGACCTCGCCCCAGCCATAGAGGCGGGGAAAGCCCTTAAGGCCCGAAAGGGCGCGATGGC
The DNA here is from genome assembly GCA_937997605.1 of uncultured Collinsella sp. GTDB lineage: Bacteria > Actinomycetota > Coriobacteriia > Coriobacteriales > Coriobacteriaceae > Collinsella. The sequence goes on from CALLFD010000157.1 coordinate 15,194, forward strand.
ATTCGTATTCCTCGCGAAACGCCGCCTTGAACTTGGCGACCAGCGCCTCGTGAGCGGCATCGTCATCAAACTCATCGCGCGTCGGCAAGATGAGCTGCTTGAGTGCCACTGCCTCGCCTTGGGCGTTGACGGCACGCGTCACGCGGCCGATACCGCCACGGCGCATGGTGGCATCGTCGGCAAACAGCATCGTAAAACGACGCAGATAGGTAGGCAGTTCGTCCTGACCGAGCGCAATGGCCGGCTCAAACCCGTCGACACGCGCCAGGCGCAGGCCGACCATGGGATCGCGACCGAGCGATTGTGGTGTGGTAGATGCAAGATCGGTCATCATAGGGCAAGCGCCGCCACGTTATTGTTGAAGTTACCGAGCGCGACGTCATCATCGCCGTAATGGCCGACCCATTGACATAGGTTGGTGTAACAGCCCCACAGATTGGCATACTGCTGATACCACTTTGACCGGGGCGAGAATGTCTGACGACCGAACTCGGCTCGAATGACAAACATCTCCCCGACCAGGCTGTCGCACGGCCTGGGATCTCCCGTAGAGTTATAGGTCGAGACCACGTCATTGGCACGAGAAACATAGCCGTCGAGCATGTTGTACTTGGTCACAAGCCAACTGTGAATGCTCTCTTCCTCAGCAGCGGAAAGGCCGCCGGAGTTTGCATCGTTGTCAGTGTTGCCGCCCGTCGAGCCGCCGTTTCCAGGCCCTCCGGTAGAGGAACCCGACCCAGAGCCGCCGCCCGAACTCGATGAATCCGAGCCGGAGCCAGAAGTATCCGAGCTACCGGGCTTTCCGGACTGCTGGGCGTCCTGCTCCTTTTGCTGCTCGACCTTATTCACCGTTGCCGCCACGCTATTGTTGGACAATCGATCGATGATCTTGGTGTTGGTGAGCACGATGGTTTTGCCATTGGCAAGCGTGACTTCGTTGTCCGGGGCCTCGGCGCCGTCCGCATCGTCGGTGCCAAACACAATATGCCCGACCACACTTGCCCAAGCATATCCAGTCGTGGTGCCCAGATCGCTTTTGGCCTCATGCCCCACGCGCGGTTCGCGTGCGGCATGCGCCTGCATCATGGACGGCACGGTCATGCCATAGGCAGAAACGCCAGCTATGACCAGCACCAGCGAGCACGATAGCAGTGCGTACGCCCGCGGCGCCAAGCCCAGTCGGCGTCGTATGCGCACCGCGGCGCCGCGCTTTGTCTGAGTGCCACCGGGCCGCATGCGTTCTCCTCCAACAAAAACACGCCGCTCAGAAGCGGCGCATTCATTCAAATCCATATTTGAGTGTATCAGCGAACCCAAAAGGCTGCGCAACGAATGGGCAAATTAAGGATGCGAGCGGAAGCATCCATGCGATAAGCGGATACGAAGCATCTTTGTTGCACAACAAACTCACAGTCGCACGGGGAAATTATGACCACCCCGTGAGTCGCGAGGAAAACATACAGCAGGAGCAGGCTCGCCACCTAAATCGCGCGACGGGCCTCTATGGCGCGGCCAAGCGTAAGCTCGTCGGCATACTCCAAGTCGCCGCCCACGGGAAGGCCGCTTGCCAGACGCGACACCTCGACGCCCAGCGGCTTGATAGTGCGGGCCAGGTAGCTCGCCGTGGTCTCGCCCTCAATATTGGGGTTGGTGGCGATGATGACCTCATGGATATCCTCGTGACCCAGACGCGCCAGCAGCTCGCGGATGTGCAACTGCTCGGGACCAATCTTGTCCATGGGGCTGATCACGCCGCCCAGCACATGGTACAGGCCATGGTAGCTGCCCGTGCGCTCGATTGCCTGGACGTCGCGCGGCTCGCCCACCACGCAAATACGAGTGGTATCGCGCATCGGGTCCTGGCAGATGGAGCACTCGTCGGCCGTGGCGTAGTTAAAGCAACGGCTGCAAAAGTGGACCTCCTGCTTGACCTCCAGGATGGCCTCGGCCAGGCGGCGGGCCTCCTCGGCATCGGCCTCGAGCAGGTAATAGGCGATGCGCTGGGCCGACTTGGGACCAATGCCCGGCAGACGGCCCAGCTCATCGAGCAGTTTTTGCAGGCTGTGATTCGCACTCATATATATGCGTGTCTTAGAACGGCATGCCCGGGATGTTGAGGCCGCCGGTGATGGCGCCCATCTGCTTGTTGGCGAGCTCGTTGACGCCGCGGACGGCCTCGTTGACGGCAGCCATGATCATGTCCTGCAGCATATCGACGTCCTCGGGATCGAGGGCATCGGGATCGATGGTGAGGTTGACGAGCTCCATCTCGCCGTTAACGGTCACCTTGACCATGCCGCCGCCGGCAGAGGCGTCGACGGTCTGGGACTTGAGGTTCTCCTGCGCGGCGGCAAGCTGCTCCTGCATCTTGCGAGCCTGCTTCATCATCTGCTGCATGTTCATACCGGCCATGATGGCTCCTTTACGTGCGGCCGCACGCCGAGCTGCAAGGGCAGCCGGAGCACGGCGGGACTTTCAAACTCAAAAATCGTACCACGGCGCGCGGCCAGCAAGCGGGGCAGTCACGCTACCTCAGTCGATATACATGTCCTGGAGTGCAAGCCGCACCCGAAGATTATGCAAAGTTGAATAATTCGCATCTGCATAATATTGAAAGCTAAATCTTGTAGAGCCGGAATCCGACATTTCATGTGCACCGCTAAAGACCTGCATGCCGATCCGTTGCTCACGGTGACGCGCATGGCAGCGGGGTATAATTTGATTGCCATAGATAGTAATTTGGAGGTGCCCCATGAATGCCCCCAACGCGCTCCAAAACATCCGCTCAAAACACCCCGTTGCATATGTGGTTCTCTATCTCTTTGTCGGCTGGGCATTGCTGGTTGTCATCACCCATGCTATAGCCTTTGGAGCAGAACTGCTGGTAGCCAGCTCGGATAAGCCCATTGTCAAATGGGAGGCGACCGACGAGTGCGTCGACGGAACCCGAACCGTTTACTACAACAGCCCGTCCCTCTACCAAGAGCTCAAGGTCGAGATTACTAACTCCAAGATTGTCGATGCCGAGCTAGGCGACTATTTGACAATCGGAGCAACCGTCGACGCCGAGCAAGTCGAGCACACAGACAGCCATGCGACGTATCGTATCGACCTCAACATCCTAGGCCGGCCGTCGCGCACCTGTCTGCTCAAATGCGACATACGCGGCACCACACTACACATGTCCGAAATACAGATGCGCCCGGACAAGGGGTCCTCTTCTTGAGCAGTATACCCGCCCGTACGGCTACTCCACCGGCTTGAAGATGGTGGCCTGGCCAAAGACGCTGCGGATGAGGGCCTTGGCCTCGTCCTCGGTCTGCGGGATGCTCGGGGCTGCGCCCTGATGGCCGAAGGGGCTGCCAGCACCGGGATTGGATTCCCAGGGAGCGGCGGGGACGTCGTCGTTTGCAGAGGCTGCGGGTGCCACAGCAGCGGCCTTGGTCGCGGACGCCGCACCCGGCACGTCGAACGGGGGCAGATCGTCCCCGCCGGCATCGGCAGCAAAACCACCGACCATAGCATCGTCGTAGGGCACCTGCTCGGATTCCCATGGCGCAGCCTGCGCAGGCGGCTGAGCCATGGGGACGGACGCGCGCTCGGGCGCTCGGGGCGCGGGCTCGGTCGGGAGCTTGCCCGTGGCAGGAGCACCGGCAGGGTTGTCGGAGCGCAGCCAGGGGGCTTTGCCCAGGTCAGACGACTTGGGCGCGGGCGAGACGGGCTTGAGCGCGGGTGTCGGAGCAGCCGGTTTGGGCGCTGCGGGCTTAGGCGCCAACGGGGTCGATGCCGCTACCGGCGCCGCTTGCTGCTGCGGCGCGCTGGCGCTCGAGGATACAGGGGCCGCCGAGGACACGGGTTGCGGGTCCGCAGATGCCGCAGCCCGTGCAGATGGAGAATGCTCCTCATGTTGAGGAGCCGGCGTGCCACCCCCATCCAGGACATAGTCGACGGTACGACGACCGAAGACCGCGCAGACCGTCGGCAGGACCACCGATTGCGTGTCAGCGCGGCCGAGCATCTTGATGGCAAAGGTCGAACCCGCGGGGAACGAGACGGTGAGCTTGGAGCCGTCGTCGGCCGTGGCGCGGGCGTTGAGCAAAAGCCCTGCGTAGGAAGCCTGACGCGCCTTGACACGCTCGACGACCTCGGCCCATTTGCGCTGCAGCTCTCCGGCATCCTCGACCGCGGGCGTCTCGGCAGCACCGGCGGCGGCAACCTGGGCGGCATTGTTGGACTGGGGCTTAGGTGCCGGAGCGGTGGCAGGCGCGGGGGCAGCAACGGGCTGAGGCGTCGAAGCCGGCGCAGGCTGAGGTGCAGGCGCTGCAGACTTGGAAGCTGACACGGACGCAGAACGGGGAGCAGGCTGGGCAGCCGGAACAGCAGCGCCGCGGTCCCAAGGCATGCCACCCTGATGCGCGGACGTAGCAGCGGGGGCAGCGGATGCCGCCGGAGCGGCAGCACGGGCGCCCGAAATGAGCGTCGGCTGTTGGGCAGCAGCGGGTACGGATGCTGCAGGCGCGGCGGCCTGAGCAGCAGCCACGCTCGCCGGCACGGCGGCATTGGCAACCATGGCCTCCAGGCGTGCCACGCGCTCGGCCAATGCCTCAATCGTTATATCAGCCTCGGGACGTGCCAGACGCGTGCAGGCAATCTCGAGCACCAGGCGCACGTCGCTCGCGCCCCTCATCTCCAGTGCGGCATCGTCAAGCACTGTCAGCACACGGGCCAGGCGGTCGGCAGGATGCTCGCCAAAGGCAGCGGCCTCGGCAGCAAGCGCCTCGGCCTGCTCGGAGCCGCCCTCAAACAACTCGGCACGGGCACCGGCAACGCAGGCAACATACACGTCGCGCACGTGCGCCACCAGGTCGCGCGTCAGCTCCAGCAGATCGTTACCTTCCTCGACCTGCGCGCGAATAAGTCCATACAGCTCGGCAACATCGCGATCGGCAATGGCGCGGGAAAACTCGCCCAGAATCTGGTCCGAAACCTCGCCTAAAAGCGAGCGGGCGTCGTCCGCATGCACAGAACCGTTGCCAAAGACGCTCAGCTGCTCCAGCGTGGACAACGCGTCGCGCATGCCGCCCTTTGCATGGCGCGCCACGATAGCCAGCGCCTCGTCGTCGTAATCGAAGCCCTCCTGCTCGCACACGTATGCCAGGCGATGCTCGATATCCTCGTTGCCGATGCGGTGGAAATCGAAGCGCTGGCAGCGCGAGAGGATGGTCTCCAGAATCTTTTGCGGGTCGGTGGTGCACAGCACAAAAATCACGTGCGCCGGCGGCTCCTCGAGCGTCTTGAGCAGCGCGTTGAACGCCGCCGTCGTGAGCATGTGGACCTCGTCGATGATATAGATCTTGTACTTGCCGCGCACCGGGGCAAAGTTGACGGAGTTGATGATCTCCTCGCGCACGTTGTCCACGCCGGTACGGCTTGCAGCATCGAGCTCGTAGACATCCGGGTGGTTGCCCTCGGCGATGAGCTCGCACTCCTCGCAAGTGCCGTCGGGCATGCAGCCGCTTGCACCCTCGGCGCGCGCCGCCTCGGCATTGCGGCACAGCAGCGCCTTGGCAAGGATGCGCGCCATGGTGGTCTTGCCCGTGCCGCGCGGTCCGCAGAACAGGTAGGCGTGGGACAGGCGCCCCTCGGTGATGGCGTGCTCGAGCGTCGAGACGATATGCTGCTGGCCCACCACGGAGTCGAAGGTGAGCGGGCGATACTTTCGGTACAACGATTCCATGGGTGCTCCCCCGGGTATACTGAGTCTTGTTGCCGCGGCGGCCAAGCGGTCGCACGGCATACTGCATTCATAATAACCCGTACGGCGAGCCCGCCGCGATAGGAGTCCAAAGAGCATGGCAGACGCAGAGAGCAACCTCGTTCCCTCCGAAGCAGCCGACCAGGTCGAGGTCGCGCTCGAGGAGCAGGCCGCAGCCGACGACGGCATCCTGTACCTCAACGAGTACCAGTACGAAAACGACCTGGTCACCGACTTCGCCCGCCTGGTCGCCTCGCCCAGGCGTCGCGGCTCGCTGTATGTCGCCGCCGCGATTGCCGCGCTCATCGGCATCGGCATGCTGGTGACCGGCGGCAACTGGATCAAGTTTGGCGTCGTCCTGATCGTATTCGGCGCCTTTTTGGCCTGGTGGAGCAAAAACCTGCACCACACCCTCGCCCGCGACTTTATCGACGCCGTCGAGGCCGACGAGTCCATGGGTGGCCGCTATCGCCGCGTCGCCGCCAACGAGGACGGCCTGATGGTTTGGGGCAAGAGCGGCAAGTCGCAGTTCTTCCCGTTTGAGAAGCTCGACCACGTACTCGACGGCGAGCGCATCTTTGTGGCCATGTTCGCCGACCAGGGCGTGACGATCCCTAAGGACACCTTTGTTCGCGGCGATGCCGAGCAGTTTGGCACCTTCCTTAAGGCGCGCATCAACAAAAAACTCCGCATCGAGACCAAGAAGAAGAAAATGAAGGCAGAAAAGGCCGCCGCCGAAGCCAAACAGGGCGACAAGCCCCAGGAGACCAAGCGCAAGCAGAAGAAGAACAAGAAAAAGCGCTAAGGCCAAGCCAGGCAGGCAGCCTCGCATCCCGCTATCCTCCCCATGCACCCGAGCGTGCTACACTAGCAGCATCTATGCCACCGCGAACGGCTCGGCCCCGCGCCCGCCGCTCGCAAACGAACTTTAAACGCACGAGGGTTGGCCATGCCGCTTTTCTCGCAACATACCGCCCGGTTCTCGCCGGACGTTCCTTTGGAGGGCACCAGCTCTCGCGAGCTGCTCAAGCGGTACCAGCCGCTCGAGACACTTGCGACCGGCGGTTTTGGCTCCATCGAGATCTGCCGCGACACGCACCTGCGCCGCCGCGTCGCCATTAAGCGCATCCCCCTTATTAACGGTGTCGGCATGCCCGCCAGCGACATCATGGATGTCCTGCGCGAGGCGCACACTGCCGCCATGCTTCAGCATCCCAACATCGTGCAGGTCATCGACTTTACGCACGACACAGCCTATGCCTACCTGGTTATGGAATATGTCGATGGCATGTCGCTGGCCGAGTTTTTGCACCGCGTGGACGGCCACTCACTTACCTTTGACGAGGCCGCGGCCATTGCCGATGCCCTGGGCCAGGCGCTCACCTTCGCCCATAGTAATGGCGTACTCCACCTGGACATTAAGCCCGCCAACGTGCTCATCGACCACTCGGGCAATGTAAAGCTCACCGACTTTGGCATGGCGCGACTGTCGTCCGCCGGTGGCTTTGGCGGCTCGCGCGGCGGCACCATCGGCTACATGCCGCCCGAGCAGCTCGATATCGAGACCGGCACGGTCGACGAGCGCGCCGATGTCTTTGCCCTCGCCTGTGTGATCTACGAGGGCCTGTGCGGCAGCGCTCCCTTTATGGCGGCCACGCCCGCCGACTCGCTCGACCGCATCATCGGCGGCGCTACCTATCCCAGCGAGCTGATACCACACTTTCCCCCGGGAGCCGAGGCTGCGCTCATGAGCGCGCTCTCCCCCATGCCGCAGGACCGCCCCAACAGCATCGAGGCATTTTGCGACCAGCTCCTTGCCGGTCTGGGCAGCGTGCGCGAAGGCCGTCGCAGCCTGGAGCAAATGGTTGGCGAGCTTTCGGATGACGAGCAGGAGCTCGACGATATCGAGCCGTCGCACTACGAGGACGAAGCCATCGAGGTCGACCCCGCACTTGGCTGGGCGGGCACGCGCTGGAGCCATGCGCGCGACTACACCATGCGCACTATCTCGGCGCTGGCGTGCGGCACCTTTAGCTTTTTGCTGATGCAAACGGCCGGAGTCGCGGCGCTTCCCGGCCTGGTCATTGCGGCTATCGCGATCGGAGCGGCGGCTGGCCTGGCCCCCCAGATCGGCTCGGCCATCTCGGCTGTGGGCTTTTTGGTGCTCATGGCCAACGCCACCATGCAGGCGCAGGGCATCCTGTCGATGCTGCCCGTCGCGGTGATCTTTGCCGCCGCCATGTCCGGTTGGTGGATCGCCTGGGGTCGCACCGAGGCTGCCGCGAGCGCCGCGCTCACCTGTGCACTCGCGCTTGGCTGTCTGACCGGCAATACCTTCCTGGCAGCTGGGGTCGCCGCCGGCGTCGCGTCATTTTGGCTCGGCCCGGCAAGCGCCGCCGCGGCAACGGGCATGGGCGCGCTTTTTGCCCGTCTGGCCACGGTCGCGCTTTCAGCCGGAGGCGTGCTGGGGCTCGGTAACGTTGCCGCAGCGCTGGGAGACCCGCTCCTTTGGGCTGCCTTTGTGCTGGTCGCGGCAACTGCCGCAGCGTCATCCGCGCTGCTCAATGCCCATGCCAAGCGTGCCGATCAGGGCTCAAACCTTGCCGCAATCGCCGCCATCGCTGTCACCGGCATCGGCTGCGCGGCGGCGTCCTGTCTTGCACACCATATGGAAATTGCCAGCCTTGCAGCCGCGGTCATCGCCAAGGCGGCGGTTGCGGGAATCCTATCCTCTATAATCGTTGGGATATGCCTATATTTGCTCGGATACCAAAGAACCTATACGGAGAGTGATCTTTCGTGAACTTCCTGAACATCTTCGAGGACCACGTGGCCGGCATCTTCGGTGCCACCCGTGCCCCGTTCTCCTTTAAGAAGCTTGCCAAGCAGGCCGCTCGCGACATGGAGGATCAGACTCTGGTGATCAACGGCGTCAACACGGCGCCGGCACTCTATACCATCCTTATCGCCGCCGACGACGATCCCATGCTCGCCCCGTTCTACCCCGAGCTTTCGCGCGAGGTCCGCGAGTTTGTGAAGGCACAGGCCGAAAAGCGCCGCTATGTGTTTGTCGGCGAGCCCCTCGTGCGCTTTATGATCGATCCGCAGCTGCGTGCCGGCAAGTTCTCGGTCTTTGCCGAGAACGTCGATGCCCCCACGCTCGGCCGCCTGTACGAAGAAGAGCGCGCCTATCAAAACGGCCTGGGCCAGAACAACTCCGCGGCAAGCCGTGCCGCCAGCGCCCCGCGCGCCGGCCAGCAGCAGTTTGCCGCCCCGCAGCAGCAGCGCCCCGCCGCCATGCCCCAGCAGCAGCCGACGCCTCGCGCCGCCGCTCCCGACCCGCTTGCCGTGGCAGATCCCTTCGCGCCTAGCGTCCCCGACCCCGCCGCTCCTATCCCGGTGCCGCAGACCGTCTCGCGCGACGCGCTTGCCGGCATGGGCGGAGCCGCCGCGACCGGTGCCGCCGTGGGCCTAGGCGCCGCAGCCGGTATCGCCTCCAACATGGCGAGCACTCGCGCCCCGCAGCGCCCGCTCGCCCAGCTCGTCGACGTCGTGAGCGGCGAGAGCCATAGCATCACCTCCGCACAGGTGACCATCGGTCGCGAGCGCTCAGTTTCCGACATTGCCCTGCGCGACCCCAACGTGTCGCGCCGCCACGCCCAGCTCACCTTTACGGGCTCGGATTGGTCGATCGAGGATCTCAATTCCACCAACGGCACGCTCGTCAACAACCGCCGCATTACGCGCTGCCCGCTGCGCAACGGCGATCTGCTGACGTTTGGCCTGAGTACCTTTGAATTTAGGGGATAGTCGCTTATGAACATCGATATCGTCCTTTTTGCAGGCCGCATCGTCCTGGTCGCCCTGCTCTATATCTTTCTGTTCGCCGTCATGAAGACCGGCGTGGGACTTGTGCGTGGACAGCGCCGCGACTCGGCTATCTGGACGATCGATGTGGACAAGGGTCCGCGCGGTATCCGCGGCATCCACGTAGACATGCTCGGCCCCGTCATCGTCGGTCGCTCGCCATCTTCGGACATCTGCATCAACGAACCGTTCGTCTCGGCCTCGCATGCGCGCTTTTCGCTACAGGGCCCGGCGCTCATCATCGAGGACCTCAACTCACTTAACGGCACGCTCGTCAACGGCCGCCAGCTCGTGGAGCCCGCGACGCTGCGTGAGGGCGACGAAGTCCAGATTGGCGACGTGGTCATGAAGGTGAACCGTCGATGATCGACGAGGAGAACAAGTCCGCAACCATGACCGAGGCACCGGCTGCCGCCGCAGCTGCACCGGCCCACGCCGCTCCGGCGGGCTCCTCACCCGTGGAACCCGAGGACACCGTGTTCTCCCTGCCTCTTTCGCATGTAACGCATGATATTTCGGATCTCGCCGATAACGAGGACGAAGAGGATGCCGCAGCGGCGCCCATCGGCGCACATGCTGCGGAACAGCCCACAGCGCCCGAAGCAGCCCCGGCGCCGGCTCACTTTGCAGAGCCCGTCGCCGCGGCAATCAACGAGAGCGCTGCGGTGTTTGCGGCACCCGAGCCCGCCGCGCCGGCGTTTCCCATAGCCCCGGCATCCGAGGTTGCGCCCGCGTCTACGCCGACGCCCGAGCCTATAGACGTCAGCCCGCAAGACGACGAGTCGACCGCCCGCGTGTCCGAGGAGCCCGACTCCCCGGACACCGGCGACTCCGAATCAAACGCCGAGACAAGCACCGTCTCTCCCGGTGACACAGCAGAGATCGACGTTGCCGCCGTTGAGGCCAAGCTCAAAGACCCCGGCTCGACCATGAGTTTTGAGCCCCTGACCGAGGAGCGCATCGAGACCGACTCGACCTATGATGCCGGCACCACCACGCAACTCATGTGGGGCGCCCGCTCCGACGTTGGCTGCGTGCGCCCGCACAATGAGGATTCCTACCTGGTGCAGTCGCCGCTCTTTTGCGTATGCGACGGCATGGGTGGTCACGCTGCCGGCGAGGTGGCCTCTTCTATCGCTGTCGAGACTATTGCCAAGACGGCCCCACAGTCCGCCGACGCAGCACGCCTGGCCGCAGCCGTCGAGGCAGCCAACGCCGCCGTAATCGAGGCGGCCCTGAACGGCCTGGGCAAGCCCGGCATGGGCTGCACAGCCACTTGCGCCTATATCGAAAACGACACGCTCGCCATCGCCCACGTGGGTGACTCTCGCGCCTACCTGCTCCACGAGGGCACGCTCATCCGCGTGACCCGCGACCACTCCTACGTGGAGGAGCTCGTGGACGCCGGCGAGATCACGGCAGATGAGGCTCGCGTCCACCCCAACCGTTCGGTCATCACCCGCGCGCTGGGCTCGGACCCCGCTATGTATGCCGACCACTTCACTCTGCATATCGAGGAAGGCGACCGCCTGATCCTGTGCTCCGACGGCCTTTCGAGCATGATTCCCGATAGCGATATCGAGAACATCGCCACGCAGTCCTCAACCGCGCAAATCTGCGTCGACAACCTAGTGGACGCGGCGCTTGCCGCCGGCGGCCACGACAACGTGACCGTAGTAGTCGTTGACCTGGTTGACGATGGCGTCATGCGCGAGGCGCAACGCGTGCGTCGCCGCAACGTTACTATCGCCGCCATCCTGGCCCTCGTCTTTGTGCTGGCAGCTGGCATCTGGGCCTACACGGGTGTCACCGGCTCGTACTACCTGGGTACCTACCAGGGCAATGTCGCCGTCTGGCGCGGCCTGCCCGGCAAGCCGCTCGGACTCAAGCTCCACTGGCTCGAAAGCGAAACCAGCATCAAGCTATCCGACCTGCCCGAAGACACGCAAAACCGCCTCAAGGCGGGTATTCCGCAAACAAGTGTCGACGATGCGCAGGACACGATATCCAAGTACCGCCACCAGATCGACGAGGAGCAGACCCGCCAGGTGATCGACGCGCAAACGATTCGCGACAACACCAATCAGGGATCGACCTCCGAATCAGATTCCGAGAAAACCGCCGAACAGTCCGCCGAGGCCGAAGCCTCCGATAAGAATTAGAAAGGGAGTGCCGCTTATGAGTCGCCGCAACACCGAGCTGCTCTTGCTCATCGCCTCGGCGTTCCCCGTCATCCTGCTGTATGCGATGTACGTCCTCACCGCGGGCGCTGCCATCTCCTTTGAGACGCTCGCCGTACCGATCGGCCTCTTTGCCGCCTTTGCCGCGGCCCACATTGCCGTGCGCATCTTGGCGCCCGGTGCCGACCCCGCCATCCTGCCCATTGTCTTTGTGCTTTCGGGCATCGGCATCACGTTCGTGACGCGTCTCGCCCCCGCTCTCGCCATCTCACAGCTCATCATCCTGTTTGTCTCGGTGGCCCTGATGGTGGGAACGCTCGCACTGGTCAAAAACCTCGACGTGGTCATGCGCTACAAGTACACCTTTGGCATTATCGGCATCATCCTGCTGATGCTGCCCATCTTTATCGGCACCACGATCTCGGGCTCCAAGCTCTGGATTCGCATCGCGGGCTTTACCATCCAGCCCGGCGAGTTCGCCAAGGTCTTTATCGTGCTGTTCCTGGCCGGGTACCTGGCCGAGAACCGCGAGCTGCTCTCCATCTCCAACCGCAAGATCCTGGGCTTTAAGATCCCTCGCCTGCGACTGCTGCTGCCGCTGTTTGCCGTGTGGGGTGTGTGCCTGCTCGTCGTCGTCTTCGAACGCGATCTTGGTTCGGCCGTGCTGTTCTACACCATCTTCTTGCTGATGCTCTACGTTGCCACGGGGCGCTTTTCGTATGTCGTTATCGGCCTTGCGCTCTTAGCCGTCGGAGCCGTGGGCGCCTACAAGTTCCTATCGCACGTTCAGGTGCGTTTCCAGGTTTGGCTCGATCCGTTTAAGGACGCCCAGGGCCAGGGCTACCAGATCGTCCAGTCGCTCTTCTCGCTTGCCGATGGCGGTCTGGTCGGTGTTGGCATCGGCAACGGCATGGCCAACAACATCCCTGTCGTCGAGTCCGACTTTATCTTCTCGGCTATCGGCGAGGAGATGGGCCTTTTGGGCGGCGGCGCCGTGCTCATCCTGTTTATGCTCTTTGCCGTTCGCGGCCTGACCACGGCTGCCCGCGCTAAATCCGACCTCGCTGCCTTTAGCGCCACGGGCCTTACGGCCGCCATCAGCTTCCAGGCCTTCTTGATCGTTGGCGGCGTAACCCGCCTGATCCCGCTGACCGGCGTCACCCTGCCCTTTATGAGCCAGGGCGGCTCCTCTCTGCTGGCGAGCTTTATCATCGTCGCACTCCTGCTGCGCGCCGGTGACGAGGCGACCGGACGCGAGGCCGAGCTTACCGGCACCGGCACCATGGCCGCCATCACCGACGATCAGGTCGCATCTGCCGCCGCCCCGACGGGCACGCGCTTTGCCGCCTCGTCTTCCTACGGCAGCGGCAGCCATTCCGTCGGCTCGCGCATGCGCCGTCGCCTGCTCGACACGCCTGAATCCGGTGTGCTCGGCCGCGTTGCGCTCGCCAACCGTCTAACCCGCGCGGTGCTCGCCTTTACGGCGCTGTTCGCCATCCTTATCGGCAACCTCACCTATGTCCAGGTCATTAAGGCCAAAGACTATCAGGACATGCCGACCAACAACCACACCATCGCCCGCTCCAAGTACATCCAGCGCGGCTCCATCATCACGTCCGACGGCGTGACGCTGGCCGAGTCGCTGCAGCAGGAGGACGGCACCTACGTACGCTCCTACCCCAACGGTAACCTGGCAGCGCACGTGGTTGGCTACGTGAGCCAGCAGTATGGCACCACCGCCATCGAGAGCGTCATGAACGACACGCTCACCGGTTCTAAGGACTACTCCAGCTGGAACAACGCCATCGCGTCGCTCGCGGGCCAGACCCAGCCGGGCAACACCGCCAAGCTCACCATCGACTCGCGCATCCAGACGGCTGCTGAGCAGGCGCTCAAGGGCTTTAAGGGCGCTGTGGTGGTCATCGACCCGCGTACCGGCGCGGTGCTCGCATGTGCCAGCTCGCCCACCTACGACAACACCAACATCGATGCCCTGCTGCAGACGGGCGGCGGCGAGGACGGCTCCATGTACAATCGCGCCATGGACGCGCTGTACACGCCGGGCTCAACGTTTAAGGTCGTTACGCTTTCCGCGGCACTCGAGACCGGTACCGCCAGCCTTACCAGCACCTACCAGGCGCCCGGCTCCATGGACATCGGCAACGCACCGGTCACCAACTATGCCAACGAGAGCTACGGCACCATCAGCCTGCAGCAGGCCTTTGCCGTGTCCTCCAACGTCGTCTTTGGCCAGGTGGCAAACGAAGTTGGCGCAAACACGCTCGTACAGTTTGCCAACGCCTTTGGCTACGGCCAAAAGCTCGGCCAGGACCTGACCTCCGCGGCCTCCATCATGGCCGACCCGTCGCTCATGACCGAGTGGGAGACCGCCTGGGCCGGCGCCGGCCAGCCTGTCGGCATGGACCACACGCCCGGCCCGCAGACCACCGTCATGCAAAACGCCGTGATTGCCGCCGCCATCGCTAACAGCGGCGTGGTCATGGACCCGTACTTTGTAGCCCAGGTACTCGCCCCGGACGGAACCGTGGTCAAGACCACGCAGTCCCGCTCGCTGGGTCAGGCCGTCAGCTCCGCCACGGCCGACCAGGTCAAGCAGGCCATGCTTGCCGTCGTCCAGTCCGGCACCGGCACCGATGCCCAGATCCCCGGCGTCAAGGTCGCCGGCAAGACCGGCTCGGCCGAGATCGGCGGCACCAACGTCAACTCGATGTTCGTTGGCTTTGCACCTTACGATTCACCCACGGTCGCCATCTCGGTGGCCTTGGAGGATTTCGACAAGCATGACGTCAAGGCCGCCAAGATTGCCGGTATCGTCCTGACCGCGGCGCTTGCCGCACAGGGAGCGTGATGCCCATGATCGAATCGGACACCCGAGGCGCGCCGCCGCCGAAGAGTTAGCGGCAACGCGCCACACGGCCCCAGCGGCCACATCGTAGGTACTACACACATCGTTGAGCGAATAGTTATGTTAGGAGCAGGAATGGAACAGAGGGTCCTCGGGGGAAGATACCTCCTCAAGGATAAGGTGGGAACAGGCGGCATGGCGACCGTCTACCGTGCACAGGACCAGGTCCTCGACCGCACGGTAGCCGTCAAGATTATGCTGCCGCAGTATGCTGGCGACGCAACCTTCGCCGCGCGCTTTAAGCAGGAGGCCCAGGCAGCAGCCGGTCTCTCCTCCCCCTATATCGTGGGCGTCTACGATTGGGGCAAGGACGGCGACACCTATTACATCGTCATGGAGTACCTGCGCGGCACCGACCTTAAGAGCGGCATCAAGAGCCACGGCGCCCTCGACCCCAAGAAGGTCGCCCAGATCGGCTCGCAGATCAGCTCTGCGCTTTCGGTCGCCCACAAGCACGAGATCATCCACCGCGACATTAAGCCGCAGAACATCATGGTGCTGCCCGACGGCAACATCAAGGTGATGGACTTTGGCATCGCGCGCGCCAAGAACAGCCACCTCACGCAAGACAACAACGTGCTGGGAACCGCCCACTACGTCAGCCCCGAGCAGACCCGCGGTCAGGACCTCGGCCCCACCTCGGATATCTACTCGCTGGGCGTCGTGATGTACGAGTGCGCCACCGGCCGCGTTCCCTTTGACGGTGACGACGCCATCTCGGTCGCACTCAAGCAAGTCAACGAGTTGCCTATTCCGCCGAGCCAGATCAACTCCGGTGTCGACGCCGACCTTGAGCGCATTATCCTCAAGTGCATGGAGAAGGACCCGGCGAACCGCTTCCAGACGGCAGACGAGCTGCGCCAGGTGCTCAACAACTACCTGTCCGGTCGCGCCGTCAACGTCTCCGAGCCCACGCGCATCATCGGTGCCGCGGGCGACCTGGGCGCCACCAAGACCCGTGAGCTGTCTGACTCCACGCGCGCTATGGTTCGCCCCGTATCGGGCGTAAGCGGACAGACCAACCCCCGCAGCGCCGTCTCGGGTTCCACCGGTTCCTACGAGGTCGATCAGCCCAAGTCCAACAAGAACAAGATTATCGCCGCCGTAGTCGCCGCAATCGCCGTGGTTGGCGTTGTGGTGGCCTTCGCCACCGGGCTCTTTGGGGGCGAGCAGGTTACGGTGCCCGATGTGCTTAACAAGGACCAGCAGACCGCTATCGAGCTGATCAAGGAGGCCGGCCTTGAGGTCGGAACTGTCGACCAGAGCTATAACGACGATGTCGACGAGGGCAAGGTTGCCGAGCAGACCCCCAACGGCAACACTAAGAAGCCCAAGGGCTCCAAGGTTAACCTGGTGATCTCCAAGGGCCCCAAGCCCTCCGAGAAAGTTGAGGTTCCGCAGCTCGTCGGCCTAACCAAGGACCAGGCCGAGGCCGCGCTGGCAAGCGTGGGCCTGAAGGGCAACGCAACCGAGGAGGCCAACGAGGCCGACGAAGGCCAGGTCTTTGAGCAGGGCACTGATGCCGGCAAGGAAGTCGAGAAGGGCACGACCATCTCGTATAAGGTCTCCAGCGGTCCTGACACCACCTCCGTCCCCGATCTGACCGACATGACCGAGGCCCAGGCACGCAACGCTCTCGACATGGCCGGTTTTGGCGTCAACGTGAGCTACCAGGAGAACGATTCCGTCACCGAGGGCACCGTCATTAGCTGGAACCCCAGCGGCAAGCAGAAGCCCGGCGCCACGATCACCGTCGTCATCGCCAAAAAGTCCGGCAAGGCCAGCGTTCCGGGCAACCTGTACGGCAAGAGCATCTCCGCCGCCGTCACCGCGCTCAACAACGCCGGATTCTACAACATCGCATTCTGCGATCAGAACGGCAACCCCGTGAGTGGCAACGAAAACGCCACCGTGACGGGCGTCTCCCCCACTGGCAAGCAGTCCACCGACAGCACGATCACGTTGACGGTTTCGCTTTCTGGCTCCGATTCGGGCGACGATTCCGGCACGACTAACTAGTCGAGGACCCATCACCCGCAGCGGCTAGGGCCGCAAACATATTCGCTCAACGGCGCCCGCTTGCTCCCCCGCAAGCGGGCGCTTTATTTATCGACAGACCATGGCCCCTTAGCAACGCAAAGAGGCCCGCAAAAGCGAGCCTCCCAGGTGACAACAGAATATGTAATGCAGTAATTACTGGCCGCAGAACTTCACCATGATCTCGACCATGGACTCTTGCCTATGGACAAAATGTCCATAGGCAAGGAGATGAAAGAGTAAGGACAACGCCCTCTAAAAGAAGGCCGTATATGAAGATTGCATATCCCTTTTGCCTTCATATACTCAAGAAGCACCCCTCGAAGCGCTCCTGAGAGGCCCCCTTGGATGCAACCCAGGGGATCCAGATTCTGGTAGACATCGGCGCAGCAAAATCCTGCCGCGCAGGCACGAACGGACATCTTGACTCCTAACGCAATGCGGGGCGCCCCAAGACACCCCGCCACGACAAAAAACTAGTTCTCGTAGACCAGCGGGTGGCCCCAACTGCCCTCGATCTTGCAGGTCTCCGCCGCAAAACCGGCAGCGAAGTCCAAGCTCTCGCGAATCGCGGCCTCGCCGCACTCGCCGGCCTTCTTCTTGGAAAGATAGGTGACCAAAAACGCCGTCAGCAGTGAATCGCCGGCCGCCATAGCGTCTTTGAGCTCCTCGGGCGCCACGGGCTTGATGCCCTGCTCGTAGAAGTTTTCGCCGTCATAGGCGACGGAGCCCTTGCTCCCGCGCGATGCGCATACGATTTGAGGGCCAAGGGCCTTCACCCACTCGAGCTTCGCCTTGATATCCTCCAGGGAAGCGTCGCCCATGGACATAAAGGCGTACGTCACAAATGGCGCAATCTGCCCGAAGTGCTCGTCGGTGGAGTCATCGGAGAAGTCGAAGCTGATAGGCACGCCGGCAGCCTTGATCTTGGGGAGCTCGCGCTCGGTGAAGCAGTAGTTGCCGCTGTGCACCAAATCGAAGCCGCTGACGTACTCGGCGGCGAAGCGGTCTATCACGTAGCGCATGTCGCCACGTATGCCGCCTTCATTGGAGCCCAGGAAGATACGGTCCCCGGTCTCGTCAACGGTCACGCGAGCGGCGCCGTTGACGCCCAGGACCTGCTGGCAGCGAAGAAGCTCGACGCCCTCGTCCTCGAGCGATGCTATAACGTGCTCGGCCTCCTCATCTGATCCGAAGATTCCCATGTAGGCGCTGCGATCGACGCCGAGCTTCTTGGCGAAGACGGCGAAGTTAACTGCATTGCCGCCGGGATACATGGTCTTGATGTGCTCGTACTTATCGACAACGTTGTCTCCAAAGCCAAGCACGCTTATAGGATAGGCTGCCATGGTTATCTCCATTCAGGTAAACCGCCGTGGTTACGGCGAGCAGACGGGGCGCGAGGGATTCGCACGTCTCAACGCGCCTCGCGCCCCGTTTTAAAATCGCTAGTACTTCTCGATGCCCATGTAACGACGCACGTCCGGGTGATGGTCGAACACCTTGCCGCGAGCGGAGCGCAGCTCACAGTTCATCGCGTAGAACAGGATTGGATCAAGGAACGCGCGAACGCTCGCCGGTACTTGGTCCATGCCGTACTCCATGGCGTCGAGCACCATAAGAGTGTCGGTATGGGTCTCGAGGAATGCGAGGGCGCGCTCATCCATGGCTCGGCACTCACTAGAAGACATCTGCAGGAAGTAGAAGACTCCGGGCTCGGTCACCTCGAAGGGGCCGTGGAAGTACTCGCCGGAGTGGATATAGGCGCAGCTCTGCCACTGCATCTCCATAAGCGAGCAGATAGCGAAGCCATAGGCCTGGCTAAACACGGGACCGGACCCCAAGATATACAGGAACTTGTGGTCCTGGCACAGGGCGGCAAAACGGTCGCAGAGTTCGGCGTTGACCTTCTCGCGAGCTGCAGGCAGGATCTGGTCCATCTTGGCGATGCCTTCGTACATGTCGGCAAGGTCGGCATAACCTTCCTGCTGATCCAGGAGCTCGGAAGCGAGAGCCAAAGAGATGCCGGCGGGCACCTCCGCCTGCGGAACTCCCTCGCCCCACGGATATACCCAGCACGTCCACTCACCGTTATCGATGCCGGAACCCGCGTTGTCCGTCTGCACGATAACGGTCGCGCCCGCCGCCTTGGCGATCGAGCACGCATCGATTACCTCGGGGGTGTTGCCGGAGTGGCTGCAAGCGATGACAAGGGACTTTTCGCCCAGGCGCTTGGGACGCATGATATCGAACTCGCGGGCGGTATACGCCTCGCTGGCAAACGTAGTCGCCTCGCGCTTGAGCAGCTCGTGGGCGGGCAGCAGGTCGATGAGGGAGCCGCCGCAGGCAACCCAGAAGACGCTATCGAAACCGTCCTTTTCAGCGATTGCGTCGGCGATAAGATCATGTGCGTTCATTGTTATTCTTCCTTTCGATACGGCGGACGAATCCGCCAACGTTTACTGCGAGTCTTCTCGTCAAGCGTGTTGACTTCCCCACGCGAATGGGAGCTACGCGCTAGTCGACAAAATACCTCTCGAAGGCGTCCATGTTGTGCCGGTCCGCTGCTGCGGGATCATCGAAATACCTTCCATCGGTGATCTCCTGGCCAAGATAGCCCTCGAACCCATGCGCGTTGAGGACGCGTACGAAATCGTCCATACTGTGCTTTCCATCGCCCCAAACCAGATGGCCATATGGGTCGCCATCAATGAAGCGCATGTTCCTTATGGCACCATCGCCAAACTCGGCAAACCACTCTTCAAGGCTCTCGCCGGCGACTCCCATAGCGGTAGTGTCCACCATTGGAGTAAGGTGCGGGCTGGCTACTTGGTCAAGCATGCGCCTGGCGTCCGCGAGTGTAACCACCAAGTTGCTCTCTTCCGGCCTCAGGCTCTCCATGCAGAGGGTCACGCCGTGCTCGCCGGCATAGTCCGCAAGAATCGCCAAGTGCTCGGCAGAGCGCTTCCAAGCCTCCTCGCGGTCCTCGTCCCAATCGCCCCAACCGGAGTTGATGGACATATACGGGGCGCCGAGCACCTCGGCGAGCTCGATGCCGTGCTTAAAGTAAGCGAGGCTCCGCTGCGCGTGGAGGGGCTTTCTGGCAGCGTACTGCCACGGATACACCACGTTCTCCGGACACAGGGAGCTCACGGAGAGTCCGCGGGACTCGATCTTGCGGCGAAGCTCGTCGGCCTCGAAATACCCCGTGTGGTCCAGCGTCACGTGCGGCTCGGCCGCCCAAAGCTCGATGGTTTTGAAGCCAAGGCGCTGCTGAGCATCAAGGAAGTAATCGAGCGACCACATGATGTAGTGAATGTTCATGCCGGCGACCTGCTCGCGACGCAGACGGGGTGTGGAAGCGCTTAAATCCATGCTGGGCACCTCCTACATCGGCAGTAGGCCGGAAATCACAGTCGCGACCAATCCGAACAGAACCATGAAGATAAAGAACTTCCAGATGGTCTTCCACCATTGCCCGAAGGAGATCTTCGCCACGGCAAGACCCGCGACGGTCATGCCCGCAACGGGGCTGATGGTGTTGACGGTCTGGTTCGCGAACTGCAGAGCGGTGACGGCAGCCTCGGGATTGAGGCCCATAAGCTCGGTCAGCGGGCCCATGACGGGCATGGTGAGTGCAGCGAGGCCGGAGCTGGAAGGAACCAGCAGCGAAAGCAGGCCGAGGACGATGTACATGAAGGTGGTATAGATGAAGGACGGAGCGCCCGCAAGGAGTCCGACGAGCCAGTTAAGAATAGAGTCGATGATCATTCCGCCCTCTGCGACGACCAGGATGCCGCGGACGATGCCGATGATGCAGGCTGCGTAGGCGAAGTCGGCGATTCGCGGACGAACTCCTCCGCAATGGTCTTCTCGTCCAGGCCGCCGAGTATGCCGGCAAGAAGGCCCATGGCCAGGAACACCATGGAGATCTCGTCCATATACCAGCCCTGGGTAACGAGGCCCCACACGATAACGCCCATGCCGACCGCGAAATCAATGAGGACGAGCTTGTGGCGAAGCGTGAACTCCTCTTCGATAGAAGCATCGGTGACAGAGAACTCGATGCGCTTCTGCTTATCGTCCTCATAGGTGATGGAGGACTTGGGATCGAGCTTGACGCGGCGCGCGTAGCGCATGGCCCAGAAAATGCCCGCGGCGGTGAAGATGACCCACAGGATGGCGCGGAGCCAAAGCTGGGGATTTCCCTCGATGCCGATAACGCCCTGGGCGATCAGCACGTTGAAAGGATCAATAGTGGATGCGCAGTAACCAAGGTTGGGGCCGAGGAAGCAGATGATGAACGCGGTCATGGAGTCATACCCGATGCTCAGCATGATGGGGATGAAGATCGCGTAGAACGGCAGCGCCTCCTCGGACATGCCGAACGTGGTGCCGCAGATCGAGAGCAGGATCATGGAGATGGGGATGATCAAGATGTCCTTGTTCTTCAGCTTCTTGATCACGCGGCTCATGCCGGCGTTTAGGGCGTTGGTCTTGGTGACGATGGCGAACGATCCGCCGATCAGCAGGACGAACGCGACGACATCGGCCGCAGCCTGAATGCCCTTGGCGGGAGCCTGCAGGACGGCATCGATGCCCTGTCGCAGATCGACGGTCTCCCCCGTCTCCGAATCGGTGTAGACCTTGTCGACCTCTTGGTACGTTCCGGCTACGGCGACTTCTCGCTCGCCCGCGGCCGTCTGAATGGTCTGGCGGTCGAACTGACCCGATGGGACGATCCATGTGAGCACCGCGAAGAACACGATCAGCATGAACGCGATGGTGTACACATGGGGAAGCTGGAGATGGAATCTGCGCTTGGGCTTCTCCTGTTTGGCATCCGACATTCTTAACCTCCTGCCAGAGCAACGATGCTTGCCAAAAATCCTTCACGTATAGGCAAACATCTTAGGTTGTTCTATGTATAACCTGCATGAAGGCGTCGGTCAAGAAACATATTAGGTTGTTCTATAAGTGGTAACTTTTACGCGCTAAACGGACCTGCCGCGGCAATACGAGAACAGCGCTGTGTGAGACAGAGCCGCTAGATATCGAAGCTGTAGCGCGAACCCACGTAGTACTGTCTGCCATAGCAGAAGCGCTCTCCGTTGGAATCGAGAAAGCCCGCGTTCATGAAGAACAGCGGCTCCCCTACTGGGACCTTGAGCTCGCGGGCGGCATCAATTCCCGCACGGGCGATCTCCAGCCTGCAGGGATCGGACGAGCAGGGATACCTACCCGTACGCTCCCCCACGGCCTCGAATATCGAACAATTGGAGAGACCGATATCTTTGAGAAATTCGAATCCATCGACAGGATAGTAGTTGTTCTCGAACAGGACCGGCACGCCGTCTGCGGTACGCACGCGTGAGACCAAGATGAGGTCAGAGCCTTCATCCAAGCCAAAGAAAGAAGCGAGGTCGCGATCGGCGGCAACGGTCTTGCGGGCAACGACGCGAGCGCCCGCCTTCATGCCGTTTTCAGCGCATGCTTGGGTAAAACTCTGAACATCGTCCTTCTGATGCACCTTGCGAATTATCTTTGTCGCGGTCACAAACGTACCACGCCCCTGCCGCTTGGTGAGATACCCCTCGCCCACAAGCTCCTCTATTGCGCGGCGAACCGTGACCCTTCCCACGCCGTACATCTTAGAAAGCTCAAGTTCCGTTGGAATCTGCGAGTCAACGGGATATGTCCCCTGTTCGATATCGCTCTTAAGCAAATCGAGCACCTGTTGATACAGCGGGGCGGAAGAGCCCCCATCCAGATGCGCATCCACAAAAACTCTCCCTTTAAGGCGTTCGCGATCTCAACGACTCCATTCTACCGCACACGGAAAAATGAGGTTAAACACATAGGGGCCCTGCATGTTTGAGCGGATCGGGAATCTGGTCGCTGATTTCGTCCGCATTTGCTTGCGAAAAACCAAAACGCTCCTCGCGCTTGGCGAACACGGTGAGGCCCGCCGCCTTGCACGCAGCGATCGATGATGCTCGTGTGATGTTGGCTTCCTTCCTTTGTTTGCGAGGCGCGTCACTCGTCCTGCTGAGCCGCGGGCCCATCGTTCGGCGTGGCCTGCCTGCGCGGGGCATGCCGGGAATTGATGTAGTCGTATGCGTAGGCGATCTCCGCGACGGGGACCTCCACGTGGTAATGGGCGGAAATGTCAGAGAAGCTCGTGCGGAATGCCTCGACGAAATCGTTGTGTTCATTGGCGAAGCGCTGCTCGTCTGCGTAGTTCTCGATGGGGCTTCTGGTCACGAGGCGCTCCACGAGACAACACAGGTGCACGTAGAGCCCCATGCTCACACGAGCGCCAATCACGTCTCCGGTGAGCTGCTGGAGCCGCTCTGCGGCACTCTCGATTTCGCCGAAGAGCTTGTTGGGGTTAAGGATTGTGATGGACTCGACCACGTTCCTGAGGGTCATGTTCTTGACGAGATTCTGGTGGAACGTGCGCAAGCTGTCAGCGTCGAGCAAGCGTGCGAAGGCGCGGTCTATCTGGGCCGTTCCTTCGCCGGCGATGAGTTCCTCGAGCGAAATGAACGGGACTCCGTCGGCGTGCGGATTGTCCGTGCCGATGACCGAGCGCACGTTGTACTGGGAGAAGGCGGCATCCTCAGATCCGTTATTGGCGAGCTGCCGCCAGTCAACGGCGACAAGCCGCGCGGGGGACTCGCCAGGCAGGCTCTGCGCCACGAGATCGCGGATCCGCGCAGCTGCGTCAAGTCCGCCTTCGGAGCAGAAGACAATCGCGTCCGGTCGGGCGTTGCGCGCCACGATGTGATAATTACAGGTGCAAGCTGCCGCAGCATCGTCGAGAACCTCTCGCACGGAGCGACCCGCGATAAGTCCGGCGCCAACCTCCACCGCAAGGCCGGTAGAGGCGTTGTTGATGATGCCGAGCGTCATGCCGGAGGTGGATTCCATACTCTTATAAATATCCTGGAGCGATCCCATGTCCACGAGGATGACGACCTCGTCTGCGTAGGAGAAGCGGTCGATGATTTGCTGAAGAGGAACAGCGACGTCCGTAACCTTCTGGTCGTAGGGCATGTCGATGGCCTCGAAGACCCTCGTGTCAAGAATCCGATTGGCGGCGTCGGCGATGCTCGTGGCGGTCGAGTAGCCATGACTGAGGACGATACCGACGCTCCGACGACGCTTAGACGGGTCGAGTGCGAGTGCCGCATGCGCAAGGACGAGCAGACACGTGAGATCGTCGAGTGCGATGCCGAGCGTGGCCTTGAGTTCATCAGCGATGCAGGCGCAGACAGTAACGGCAAAGCGGTTGCGCTGGGCCACGACGCCGCGCATGCCGGAAAGCTCGCTTGCATGGGAGCTCTTCCAACGCGAGAGGCTTGCGGGCGGCCACAGCTGGAGGCAGATGCCCTGGGCGATTAGATGCGAGCTCTTTCGGGACAAATCGATCGAGTAGAGTTCGTTCACGGAAGTGACGACGCTGTCGGCGATCTGCTCGTATGCGTCGGACTTCGAGCGGCCCGGGTTTTGCCCGAACGCCAGGTAGTCCTCGAGGTCGCGGGCTCGCTCCACCAGCTGAGCGCTGCACGCGCCCCCATCAAGCGTGCCTTCGCGATAGCTCTCGTATGGCTCCAGCATGGCGTCGAGTACATGCCGTGCGCGGTCGTCCGCCTGGCTTTGGATGCTCCGGGTGGTGTCGATGAGCTGCATGTCGTTCTCGCTGCGCTCGAGTGCGGAGCCGGCAAGGATTGCGGAGGGAAGCTGGTAGGTGCGAATCTCCAGGCTGTCACCCTTCGTGTCTAGATAGGCCTCGGCGCAACAGTTGGTGATGCAGTCGCGCAGGCCGCGTACGTTCTCCTCGAAGTTGGTGCCGGCGAGGGCTCGGAAGGCTCCGCGACTTATGAGGATGTCGCGTCCTATGCGTCGGCCCTCCTCCTTGAGGAAGTGGAGAGTCAGTTCCTCACGCTCCTCCTGGGTGCGCTCGCGCAGAGACGGCACCTGGGCGGACATGGGGATGCGACGCGTGAGGCTGCGGCACTCGGTACTGTCTGCCTCGTTTGAGGTGGCAAAGATAAGGCGCACAGCAGGGGCTGGCACAATGGCGCCCGCCTGTGCGGAGGCCCACTCCAAGAGCGCGTCCTGGGCAGCGGGTGAGAGGGCGTCGACGTCCTTGAGATAAACGATGCCGCCGCTCGCCCGATCTGCAGGCCCGCCATCTGCGCACAGGTCGTGAGTGAGCGCGCGGGCATCGTCTGCGTAATGCGAGCAGTCGATGCTCACAAGCTTGGCTTCCTGCTGCAGGACGCCGACGTTCTTGCCGTATTCGAGGGCAAGTTCGGCGAGTAGACCCTTGCCGGTTCCCGAGGCGCCACAGAGCAGGATGGGCAGGCCAGCTGGCGGGTACTTGAGCGCGGCGCAGAGCTGGCTGATGCAGGGCGCAAGGCTCAGCTCGTGACCGATTGCGCGGTCGAAGTCGAGTCGCTCGCCGTTTCCGAGCGTGGCGAAGAGCTGCTCGACCGAAGGGTAGGTGCTACGCTCAATGCGAGACTGGAAGAAGCGTTCGAGGGAGCGGCGGTGGAAGTAGCACACCGGTCGTGCCCCTGCTTTCACCACGAGGCCAGCGCGCACGAGCTCGTTGAGATACTGACTTGCCAGGCTGCGCGAGATGGCGAGCGAGTCGGTTATAGATGCCGTGGTGAAGTGGTCGAGACGGTTCTGGATGCGCCCGCCCCGCGTGCTGCCAAGCTCGCGCGTGATGCGATCGAGGTAGGCAAGCAGGTCTTTCTGTGTCTCGGGGATGTTCATGCGGCTGGTCCTCCTTTCGTCCTACACCTTACGGGCGGGGTGGTGCTCGGGACGGGTTGGCGCCCGCGTTTTGTCACGGGCACGTGAACTTCGGCACTCCATGATACATCTGTAGTGACATATGGCAACTTCTCGACACCTGCGCTCGACACAGCGAGCGGCAACAGCGCTGTCCGCCGAGCGCCTCACGGGCGTATCCCAACCGTAGGAGTGCGCTTTGCCACCTTTGACTGCCTCCCTGTCGGCAAGCGGCTCGCCGTTCGCTCCGTCTCTGACCACATCGCTCGAATCGGCTCTGCCGCCGGCGCTGTGGTGGCCGTCGTGCCCGCAAAGGTCATCAAGCAGGCCGACGAGGTCACCGCGGGCAAGGTCTCCCTCGTCGACGCACTCAGGAATCTGTAGGCGAGGCCCCTAAGGCCGCCTCGCTGTCGGCAGCCCGGGGCCATGTGCCATCAGGGCACAGGACGAGTCCGGTCGCCGGAATGCGGCCGGACCCGTTGTTCGCGTGTTTTGCTGGGGGAGTCGCTGTGGCGACGAGGTTCACTGGCTTACTTTTCCTGTTCGCGCAGCCCCTTCGCCAAGGCTATGTTGGACAGTTTGAGTTCGCCATTCGTTACCGTAACAGCAAGCGAGTGGCCGAACTTCTCGCAGACGCGTGTCGTGAGTGCGGTACCGTCGAGGTAGAGGACGAGGATGTTGTCGTCAACGATGAGCTGCAGGTGGTAAGAACGCCCGGACTCGAGCCAGACTGGCCTCCAAAGCCCCTTATCCATTACGCGGAACCACTTGTAACAGGGGCTCTTGTCGAACGAGAGCCGATTCGCGTCGAGGTCGAAGCGGTATTCGTACGACTCGTCGGTCTCGAGATTCTTGTAGGCTCGAATTGAGAAGTCGCAAGCGTCCCTGAACGTCACGTCTGCCTCGAAGCAGAAAATCTCGCCTGCGTTTTCGGTGATTACGCACTCCGTTCGTTCGTGGTCTCCGCGAAGCTCGATATCCGGGACGGCATCAGGGCACTCGAACGCATCCTTTATGCTTTGGGGAGGGCGAACGCCGAGGGTGCCATTGGGGCGCTGGTACACCTCATGGGGCATAAACGAGCCACCCCAAAGCCAGTTGGCCCGGTCATCGTCGTTCTCGCGCGTGGGGACCCAGCCGGACAGAATCCTGCGCGATCCGTCGAAGGCGGTCCGTCCGGCGTAATACGCCCTCCCGTCGAAGGCGTCATCTCTCGGCTTCTCCCACGGACCGTAGAGATCGCGGCTCATGCGGTAGACGATCTTGTTCTCGTCGCTGTACTCAGAGTAGACCAGGTACCACCAATCGCCAATTTTAAAAATGTCTGGCATTTCGAACATGGTGTAGAGGCCGGGGGCCCAGAAGTCGCCCTTGAACTGCCAGTGCTCGAGGTCCTTCGACGTAAAGTGAACGAGCCTGCCAGTTTGGAGGGTTTTGGAGGGGTCGTCTCCCTTACGCGTGCCCAGTACGAGGAGGTATTCCTTCCGGTCGTCATCCCATATTACGAAAGGGTCGCGCCAGTTGCGCCCATCGTATCCTGGCTGAGGCGTGAGCTCTACTGCAACGCCCGTCTTTTTCCACGTCGCATAATCATCCGAGCAGGCCTTCGCCTGCATGAGCACCTGGGACGTTTTGCCTTCTCGCAGGTAGTTGCGGTTGAACCCGGTATAGAAAGCGCGTACCTCCCCTTTTGCCTCGTAAACGGTTCCGGCGTAGATGAACTGGTCTTGGTCGTCTTCTCCGCCGTGGGGGATCGCCGTTCCGTGTTCCTGGTACGTCACGAAGTCCTGGGTGGTCGCGAGCGACCACCCAAAGGGCTGTCCTTCGGCAAGCGGAGCGGGGTCGCGCGTGTCACGCTGGTGGTATAGATAGAACGTGCCGTCCTTGCCGAAGGGCATGACGTCTCCCACCCACACGTCCTTCGGTTGGTAGAACAGGTGCTGGTTATTGGTCGGGACTTTGCGCATGTCTCGTCCTCCTTACTGTCGCGTCTTTCCTATTCGTCTTCTTCGTCAACGTCCGGAGTAAGATCTCCGAGGTAGACGAGCTGCTCTTTGGCTTGGGTGACGACATGCCTCACCACATCGGGAGTAAGCTGTCCGGCGTGGAGCGAGAGCTCGAGGGCCACGGGAAGGTTTACGCCGGTCACTATGAACGCGCCTCGCGGAGCCGAGCAGGCTACGAGCTGGTTTACGCTGCCCTGAAGGATGTCGGTGAGAACGAGGGTCTCGTCATCTTCGGCGATGCCCTCGAATGCGCTGGCGAGCTTCTCCTCGAGCGGGGTTTCGTCTGTAAACGCGCAGACAACCCTGATGTCGTGCCCCGGTCCTATGATGGCCTTGAGCGTGTCTCCGAGTCCGGCTGCCAGGCCGTAGTGCGATGCAATGATGATGTGCCTCATAATGCGTCCTTTGTGGGTTGGTCTAGCCCTAGGCTAGGCAGCAAGAATGCCGAAAGCCGCGCACACCCACGAGATGATGAGGATGCCGAGGACAATCTTGTTGATGCTGACCTTGCGCTTGACGAGGGCGTAGACGATGGCTGTGGCTATTACGGGCAGCATGCCGACCATGATTTGGTCGAGGATGCCCGTCTGGACGTCGAGCGTGACGTCACCCATGGTGAACGTGAGACCACACGAGACCTTGATGACGGTGGGGATGAGCACACCGACGACCATCATGCCAAGTGCCGACGTCGACTCGGTGAAAACGGACATCTTCTCGGCAAGGGTCGTGAAGAGCTTGTCGCCGAACTTATAGCCTATGCGCCAGTCAAAGAGCTTCCATACGAAGATGGCGATGGCGACGGCGAGCCAGAGAAGCACGCCGACGGGGTTTCCCGCCTGTCCCATGTAGGCGGCGATGGAGCCGAAGATGGTGGGGATGAGGATGGCGAAGATCGTATCGCCGACTCCTGAGAGGGAGCCCATGAGGCCAATCTTAAGGTCTTGGACCGCGTCGATGGCGTCATTGTGCCCCTTGTCCTCCAAGGCTAGGCCGGCGCCGAGGAGCAGGCCGCTTACCTGGGGAGTCGCATTGTAATAGCGATAGGTGCTCAGAAGTGACCTGCGGTAGCCCTCCTCGTCTCCTGCATAGATCTTGCGCAGGGCGGGTTCGGTTGCGAACATGACCGCCGGGGCACACTGGGACTCATAGTTATAGATGGACGCGCCGAGCATCCAGCGGCGGCCGCAACGGTCGAGATCGGAAACGGTGAGGACTGGCTGGTACGTTCCGTCTGCCAGGCGGGTTGGCGCTTCGTTTGCCTTGGTGGCGTTAACTTCGTTACTCATCTTCCAGACCTCCAGCGTCGAGGGCGTTTACGGACGGATTGCTGTGCGACTTGTAGTACTCGATGGCCGCGGCGGCACCGAGCAGGGCAATGGGGAGAATGCTTATCTGCAGGTAGGCGGCCAGAACGAAGCCAACGATGGCGTAGGCGATGAATTTCTTCATTGGCATGAAGGACAGAAGCATCGCAAGGCCGACGACGGGGAGGATACCGGCGGCGATGGAGAGGCCGGTCGTGAACCAGGAGGGCATGACGGAGAGGAAAGCGTTGACGGCATCGGCGCCAAAGAGCAGTACGGCAAACGTGGGGATGGCCGCCGTAAGGCCATAGAAGACCGGACCGAGGAAAAGTACGCTCTTCATCTGCGAGTACTTGCCCTCTTCGGCAAAGCGCTGCGAGGTACGCCCGAGGAAGCCGTTTGCCGTCTTGGCGATGACGTCGAGCTGAAGGCCGAGCATGCCGACTGCGATTCCGGCGGCAACGCCGACGCTCGCCTCCTGACCCGAGGTGATGGCAACGACGGCGCCAATGATGGCGGCAGTGGGATAGTCGGGGACGGAGGCTCCTCCCATGGCCGCCACGCCCAGGCTCATGAGTTGGACGATGGCGCCGACGGCGAGGCCGGTTACGGGGTCGCCGAGCGCAAGTCCGACGAACCATGCTGGCGTGACGGACATGTTCGTGAGAATTTGTCCCGCGTTCTTCTCGGCTCCGTAGATGAAGGCGATGAGTGTAACGACGGCTATCTGGATGATGGATGGTGTCATAAGTTCACTCCCTTGCTAAAGCGTGATGATGCTGGAGAGCTCTACGGGCTTGTCGGCCGGCACATAGCGAACGGTGATGTCGCAGCCGGTGCCAGCAATCGCTCGATATGCGGGCAGCTCGTCTTTGGTGACGTAGGCGCGACTGCTCACCTGGACGGCGTCTGACCCCTCTTCGGGAAAGACTGTGCCTCCGACCACGAGTGTGGGAACAACCTGGCCCGTCTGTATGACGTCGAGGATGGTCTGGGGGTCTCGCGCCACGATGAAGACCGTGTGGTCGTCGTACTTGCCCGCCCGATAGTTCGTGAGAGCCGTCTCCTTGTTGATAATGGAGAGGGCGACTCCCGAGGGCTTTGCCATCCGCATGGCGGCCTTCTTGGTCGGGTCGTTGGCGACGATGTCATCGATGACCATGAGACGCTGCGGACGGAACTCGGGTACCCACTGGGTTGCCACTATGCCGTGTAGCAGGCGGTTGTCGATGCGTGCTGCGATGATGCTCATGTGATGTTGGCTTCCTTCCTTTGCTTGCGTGACGTGTTTCGGCATGGCCTGTGCCGAAGCGCGTCATTCGTCCTGCCGGGCCGCGGACCCGTCGTTCAGCGTGGCCTGCCTGCGCGGGGCATGCCGGGAATTGATGTAGTCGTATGCGTAGGCGATCTCCGCGACGGGGACCTCCACGTGGTAATGGGCGGAAATGTCAGAGAAGCTCGTGCGGAATGCGATCGAGGTAGGCTCTGTGTCTCGGGGATGTTCATGCGGCTGGTCCTCCTTTCGCCACACACCTTACGGGCGGGGTGGTGCGCGGAACGGGTTGGCGCCAGTGTTTCGTCACGGGCGCGTGCACTTCGGCACTCCATGCTACATCTGAGTGGCATATGGCGACTTCTCGACACTCGCGCTCGACACAGCGAGCGGAAATGGCGCTGCCTGCCGAGCGCCTCGCGGGCGCATCCCGACCGCAGAAGTGAGCGCGAAGGCTCGTCGAAGTGCTGGGTGGGGGACCAGCGGTCTGGATACGCGGTTTCGTTCGGCGAAGGCGGCGAGGCGAATGGCATGGCGAACGTACGGGTTTGACGTGAACGGGTTGCCCGTGGCGGCGTGGTATCGGGAGGAGACGGTCGAGCAGGTGCTCGCGCCGCTGCTCGCCCGTCTCGCGCGCTCGCATCAGGAGAAGGGGTCGCAGGCCCATCTCGGCAACCCGGTGCGCATACGCTATTGCGACCGGGACGGCCACGTGTCGCGAACGGATATCGTCCGCCAGGTGGACGTCGCGCCGCGAAATGCAGACTCGCCTCAATCGTCGGTAAGGGGTGCCGCGGGCGATACGATGGAATCCACGGACCGCACCGCGCCGCCGAGATTGCGACGCGAACGCAGGCGATGCGCCCGAAAAACTCCTCCGCGCATGTAGGGCGAAACGCCAGATTGGAGCTCCATGAACGATTTCTCCTTCTACTCCCCCACCCGCTTTGTCTTTGGGCGAAAAGCGACCGACAAGGTTGGGGGACTCTGTCCGCCTCCGGCTACCGCTGAGCGCTCATTGTCTACGGCAGGGGTTCCGCAGTTCGCTGCGGAACGCTCGTCCGCGTGAGGGCATCGCTCGATGCCGCGGGCGTGGAGCACATCGGGCTTGGAGGGGTGCGTCCAAACCCCGAAATAGGCTTGGCACGAGAAGGCGTCGAGCTCGCACGGGCAAACGACGCCGACATCATCCTGCCCGTGGGCGGCGGCTCCGTCATGGACTGCGCGAAGGCCATCGCACTGGGGCGGTATACGACGGCGACGTATGGGACTTCTTCCGCAAGCGCGCCGTTCCCGCCGACCGCATCGACGTCGCCTGCGTGGTGACCATCCCCGCATCCGGTTCCGAGGCCTCTAACTCCTGCGTTATCAGCAACGACGAGGAGCACCTCAAATGCAGCATTAACACGGACCTCAACCGCCCGGCCATCGCCTTCCTCGACCCGGAGCTGACCTTCAGCCTGCCCGCCTGCCAGACCGCCGCGGGAGTGACCGACATGATCGCCCATATCATGGAGCGACTCTTCTCCGGCGAGCCCGCCGTGGGCGTAACCGACAACATCGCCTGCGGGCTAGTGCGCGCCGCGAGGGAGGCGGCGCCCAAGGTGATGGAGAACCCCGATGACTACGACGCCCGCGCCGAGATCATGTGGGTGGGTACGCTCGCCCATAACGCCCTGCGCGACGGCGATTGGACCTGCCGCGGCCTTGAGCACGAGCTATCCGCACTGGACACCAAGATCACGCACGGCGCCGGCCTCGCCGTCATCTTCCCCGCCTGGATGCGCTACGTATGGCGAGAGCACCCTGAGCGCTTCCTGGAGTTCAGCGCCCAGGCCCTTGGCATCGAACCCATCGATTCGGACGCGGACGAGCTCGATGTGGAGGTAACCCCCGAGCAGGCAATCGAGTACGCGGTCGAAGCGACCATCGACGAGCTGCAGGATTTCTTCGTCTCGCTGGGAATGCCGCGCGCGCTATCGGAGTTCGGAGTCACCGAGGACGATATCGAAAAGATGATTCCGGGCCTCAAGATCAACCGCGGAGAGCTCTTCGGCAGCTTCAGGAAGCTCACGCTGGACAACGCGAGAAAGATTTACCGCAGCGCACTCTAGGAAACAGATGCCAGTCCCCCACGGGCGAGCAGCACGGCGGCCCCCGCAAACCAGAAACGGCGCCGCTCCCGCGACGCCGTCATATTCCCTGGTGCCCCCGGGCGGATTCGAACCGTCGACACCCGCTTTAGGAGATATGATTTAATGCTACCCCCTACCATTCATCCAGCGTCATTGAACATCATATAACCGCAGATAAACATAGCAGTTTGTATCTTTTGCCTCCGGTAGCGGCGCCTACGCTTTTACAAACATATTACTAACAGCTTTAGCTAAACTGCACTCAATGAATTGTTGAAAACTATTCAAAGAAACGGAGTGTAAAGATGTCAGAACAGCCACTTATCAGTGGAAGAGGTACATGCTGGAAAGACAAGAGGTCGCCTAACACCTACCGCTATTATTTCTCACTTGGGATCAAGGACCCTAAGACGGGGCGCTACAAACGATCCCCAACTTATACAGTTCGTTGCAAGACTAAAACAGAAGCTAAGGCTGCAATGCAGGCCAAGCTGGCTGAAATCAACTCCTCTGGCACGATTACTAAAACTAAAAAGCCCACTTTGCTTGCGTCCTACTGCTGGGCCTTTCATGAAAATAGGGACACCGAGCTTGCGCCAACGAGCTATGAAAGAGAAGCGTACGATTGCAGGCATATCGAAGACCTATTCGGTGCGTTTCAGACAATTGAGGGGCTAACTCCCGATCTAATCGAAGAAGCATATGCCGAAGCTCGTCGTACGGGAAAATACAGACCATCAGAGCTTGTGCGAATCAATGCGAAACTGCGTCAGATTCTGTCGAATGCAGTCGCAAAGAGAATAATTGACCGAAACCCCTGCGCTACCGTTCATGTTCGCAGGCCACGCAACAAAAGAGAATCACTGACAATCGACCAAGTAGCTACCCTATGCACACATCTTCAACACATTGAGCTCACCGCCGAAGCTGTTGGTACGCTAGTACTAGTGTATACGGGTATGCGGAAAGGTGAGATGTTGGGCCTCGAATGGCGCGATTGGGACCCTGCCAATAAAACCTTGAAAATTGACAGGCAGTACACCAACGACCATGAACTGAGGGCACCCAAGTCACAAGAAAGCCAACGCAAAATCCCCGTTGGAGAAACCTTGGCCGAACGTCTTCAATCATGGTCGGCCATACAAAAAGAGCTCCTGGCCTCTCTGGGGCTGTCCCAGACTGGCAGCACTCCCATCATTAGCGATATTGCTGTCAAGCAGGGGGTCCCTACTGTCTGTCACATGAAAAACTACATCTTCAACCATTGGTTTCGCGATTTCGCAGTTAGCTGCAACCTTGGAATCTATGAGCCGAACAATTCGACTGGCGGAAAACTATATAAGGGCATCTGCCCGCATCAGCTCAGGCATTGTGTAAGCACTTTTATGCTGGCGAACGGATCGGACGTTAGAAGCGTGCAAGGTATTCTTGGCCACGCGGACCCCAATATCACGCTCAAAACGTATACAAGCCTCGTTCAACAATCAGAAATAAAAGCAGTTAAAGGCTACGAAGACTTCATCAACGCCTATATACAGAAAAGCGAGAAATAGCATGTTATTCATTCATCGTTTCATCAATAATATTACGGTACTATACTACTATTTCCGCAGGTAGACGCTTTATTTGATTGACATCTAATGAGTTTTAATAGATTCTAAAGCTGTCAGATGGCTACGCATGTAGTCATAAAAACCGGCCCCCCAAGTGCTTATGAACCTGGTAAGTCTTACAAGCACAGGGAGGGCCCTCATTGAAAGGATAGCTCATCATGGCTACTCCACAGATTAGCACTCAGGCGTCCACACCGACTTTCCCCACTGGTGCCGCTCAGTGCGATCGGTTGCTCCGCGTTAACGATATCCGCGAACTCACTGGCTGGAGCGAAAACACCGCGCGCAAGTTTATGCGCGAGTCCGGCAAGCTCATCCAAATCCATCGCTCGAATTACATGTTAGAAAGCTCGTTCTACGAACTTTTCAAGCAGCTTGAAGGTCGTACCGCCCACCTTGACTAGGCGGTAAACATGAGCGAGCTACCGTCGATTTCCGACAAATATTCCGATGATGTTACTGAGCAACGAGAGATTAGAAGGAAAATGGATAACGCGAATTTTATTTCGGTGCCCGACTGGGCGTGTTGTGCCACCACTGTCGCTGCCGAGCGCCTCATCCTCGGCCTAGTATGGAAGCTTGGAAATCCTTCCAAAAACAAACGAGCCATGGGCTTTTACGCAAAAAGCAAATGGATTGAGGAGCGCTACCACCTGAGTAAGAACACGATCTCCCGGGCCTATACCTCTTTGAAGGATAAAGGGTTTATTCAAAAAGCGGGCGATGGCAGCTGGATGCTTAATTACGCCGCAGTCTACCCCGCCGCAATCGAAAACGGCTGGGAGCCCAAGAAATCTTAAGTCCATAGCCCGACTATCGAGGTCGTGAAGGTCGGTAATCGCCGGGCGTCTATAAGAGCATGTCGCGGATGTAAAATGAAACAGGGTCGAACCGAAACAGTTCCCGGACAATTGGCGTCCGGCCAGACACTTCGATTCGACCCTTTTTCATGCCCGCATCTAAAACAATCCCATAATCATTCTCGACATCTTTAACGCCATCACTCTCCCGCCACCAACACGTCGTAGGTGCCATTTTCAACGAATCGATATGACCGTCCATTCATGGTCTTTAAGGCGCGTGATACCATGAAAACGTGCGGTATTTCTCCAACCGAAAACCTGCGTGAATGCATGACTTGAGACGCCTTTTAGAACTCACCGATCGCAGGGCGAACACAAATCAACAGCGGCCGTGCATTGTTCCCAGCCATATGGCATGGCGGAGCCATGCCCGTTGTTGATTGGAGTGCCGCACCATGGCAGACGAGAAGAAAATCAGGGAGATCTACGACGTGAAGTCCGTCCTCGATGAGGCCGCCGAGCGAATCGAGGCGACGTGGCGGGAGAAGCTGCTGCGCGAGACGGGCGACCTCAGAACCGAGAACGCGTTGCTCAGGGCCCAGCTCGACGAATTCAACCGCAAGCTCGTCGAGGCGAGAGACCGGAACGAAAGACTTGAGGCCGACTGCAATGAGCGGGTCGCCTTTATCGAGGAGAAGTTCGAGCTCGACACCGCGAGCATCGAGCTCGAGAACAATGAGCTCCATGCCGCGAGCGTCAGATACCTCGCCGATGCCAGGGAGCTCGGCAGGCAGGTCGTCCAGCTCCACGCCGAGGCT
Organism: uncultured Collinsella sp.; assembly: GCA_937997605.1. Taxonomy (GTDB): domain Bacteria; phylum Actinomycetota; class Coriobacteriia; order Coriobacteriales; family Coriobacteriaceae; genus Collinsella. Next base: position 50,722 of record CALLFD010000157.1, read on the forward strand.
GAGGCCATGTCCGATGAGATCGAGCGTCTGCGCGTCGAGCGTGACGCCGCGTTGAAAGCCCAAGCCGAGCTGAGCGATGCGCTCCTGGCCCAGCACGACCTGATGGCCGAGATCGCCGCCCTCAAGGACCGCCTCGCCACCTCCGAGCAGCGTGCGGCCGTGGCCGAGGCCAAGGTCGAGGTCATGACCCAGATGAGGGGCGAGTGGCCACGCGCTTCTCCTGCCAGGCTGCTGATTTCTAGGAACCTTCTAGAGCGCTTCTAGAAGGTTCCTAGAACCGGGCTCAGCATCTTCGATCGGCACGATGTCTCGGTAGATAAGGCGATGCTTGGCGTCACGCCACTCGTCACCGTGGTAGTGGCCGAAGAACCAGGCTCGGTAGCCGAGCCGGTCGTCGAGCTCGGCAAGGAATCGCTGAAGTCGGTCGCCCCGATACTCGCGTCCGCGCTCCCGGCACAACCCCTCAGCAAGGGCAGCAGGAGCCTCGTGAGTCACAACGTGGTCGACCTTCCAGCCCACGCGGTCGAGCGAGGCGCGGCAGTGGTCCATCTCCTCCTCGCTCGGCATCTCCTCGGGCCACCAGCTCCTCCCCTCCCTGCGATATTGCCTGTCATGGCTCGCGGCGCCGCCCATGGCAAGGACTGTGAGCCCGTCGATATCGAACACCTCTCCGCGCATCAGGTGCAGCACGTGCGGTCGCGCCTCGTGGACGAGGCCGCCGTTCCACTCCCGCACCGGCAGTTCTGCCAGCATCCGGTGGTTCTCATGGTTGCCGTCTACGAAACACGTTGTCCACGGCTTCGACTCGAACCAGTCGAGCCAGTATTTCTCGGCGTTGGATCCATCCCAGACAAAGCCGAAGTCGCCGGCCACGATCACCGCGTCATCGCGCGTCAGGGTCCGGCCCAGCGGCCAATTTTTGAATGCAAACCGGCTGGACCCGTACTCGGCCCTGCCGTGCACGTCGCCTGTCACATAGACCGTCATCAGTACGCACCCCACGGCAGGAGTTTGTCCCCGAGTCTCACGATCCGGTCATACGGCACCGTGTGCCGTTCGTCCGGATTGCCGTCTCGGTGAAAATGGCCGTAATACCAGTGTTTATAGTCCAGGCGGTCCTCGAGCTCGTCAAGGAATTCGGTCAGCCGGTCCACATTGGGGCGTTCCCAGCCTGGGTCCGGGTAGAGCGTCGGCGAGAGCATGCGCGTCGAGCAGGTGTGGGTGATGACGCAGTCGACCTTCCAGCCGACCTCGTCGAGCTTTGCCCGCGCGGCATCGAAATCGCGCTCGTCCGGGAGCACCTGAGGCCACCAGCTGGAATACGGCACGCGGTATTCCCTGTCCACGCTCGTGGCAACGCCCATGGTGAAGACCGTCGAACCGTCGAGCTCGAAGACCTCGCCGCGCGTCAGGCGCCGAATGGGCGAGGTGTCCGACAGGCGCTGCGTCAGCCCACCGTGCCACAGTTCCATGGGTCGCTCCGCCCAGTGATTGAAGCGCTCGTGGTTGCCGTCGACGAACAGTACCGTGTAGGGGCGCGACTCCAGCCAGGCGATGTCGGCGCATTCCTCGGCGGAAAAGTTCCACGGAAAGCCAAAGTCACCGGCAACGATGAGATAGTCGTCGCTGGTAAGGCCATCCCCAAGCTCCCAGTCGCGGAGCTTTTGCATGTCGAGCCCACTGTGGATGTCGCCCGTCACATAGACCGTCATCGGATCGCCTCTTTCCTCTTGTACGCCGCCAGCTCGCGCTCGACCTGTTCGTTGCCCGTGGCGTTGACCCACCGGGGCCATTTCACCCGGTCGCACGGCTCGTCGACTCCGGCGAACCATTCCCTCAGCTCGTCGAGGCTCACCGGGGAGTGCCCGTTGGCATCGCAACCGACGTCGTAGCGCAGAAGGCCCTGCTTGCGGTTGAACTCGTTGTACGCGCCGCCGCTGCTGTGGATGTGCCCGTGGAGGTGCCACGATCCATGGCTCATGCCCTGCCAGTCGGCCATGGGGTAATGGCTCAGGACGATCTTCTGCCCGTCGATCTTGAGCACGCAGATCGGCGGCTCCACGGTGAAGGCGCCCGCGACCGCCGGCCGGGTCCAGTCCTTGTCGTGGTTTCCCGGGACGAGGTGGATGCGCCTGCAGGCGATCCGCTTGCGCAGCCCGTAGGCGTCCTGGGCGGTCATCTTGAATGAGAAATCCCCCAGGATGTAGAGCTCGTCGTCCACGGCAACCTTGCCGTTGATGCTGTCGACGATTGCCGAGTTCATCTGCCAAATCGTCTCCCACGGGCGGTCGGTGAACTTCAGCACGTTCTCATGCCCGAAGTGGGTGTCGCTGGTAAACCAGATCATATTTATGTCTCCTTTTATCGCTAAAAAACGTTCTCCCTCGAGGTCAGGAGACGTTTTATGAGCGACATGAGGTGCATATCCCTCATGTTTCAAGCTCCAATCTGCCGGATTTGCCTAACTAAAAGTTTACGCCCACGCGCGAACAGGATTTGATTTTTGAAATATGGACGAATTCCTCGTCAGGAGGGTAAAATAGTGCCGACGGCAGCCCAAGTTGTAGAGAGCTGGGCAGAGCCGTTGCTTAATGAAGTTGGGTCATCGTCTTAGCGACGGTGGCCTTTCTTTTTGGGCTTCGAGCCCTGCTTGAGTGCCTTGGAAAGGCCGACAAGGGCCGTGAGGAGCGAGACCATAGCGGTCAGGAGCTTCACGAGCTCGGTGAAATCGGTCATGGGCATCACCTCCCATCGGATGGAGGGCTCTGCCCGGCACGAGGGCTGCCGACAGCAAGGACGATTCTATCAGAGCGGCTGACTCCCGCCCGATTATTACCATCCCACCGCGCCTGTGCAAAAAAAGAGGGCCGCCAAACAGCGACCCTCCAGCGAAAGTGCATGTTATTTAGGACAGTCAAATTCTTTGAAAAACAAATGGCTGCTGTAGAATTACAAATAAGAGTCACCCGGAAGGAGCGATCGATGAAAAGCAAACGATTTGTCCTGAATGCGCTTCTGGTAGTAGCAATATTGACGCTCTTGGTCTTCTCCTACTCATACGTGAATCAGCCAAGATTTGGATATGCTTTATACGCTGTTTTTTCCGGCGAAACAACTTACAACACTTACAACACTATAGGCTTCATTGACGCGATCTTTTTCTATGTAGTCGGCCCCGTATCAAGCGAACTGGTCGCTTTTGTTGTCAGCTACAACCTGAATCAACAAAGCCAAACTCACTCAGCGACTTCGGCCAAACAAGGAATCAATCTCTTCGCAATAATGATAATTCTGCAAATTGCGACCGTGTTGATTATCGCCCTGACCGCAACAAACGTTTTGAAGTATGAGTTCGGATTCATCGCGAGCTGTCTCATGGCAATTGCCGCGGGTATAGCGGTTTCGTATACGACACCGGCAAAGAAGTAGATCAACTAACAGGGCCTATTTGGAATCCGAATCGTCCATGGAGCCGTCGATGCCGGTTTTGGTGTCGTCATCCGTATTGGGATCGTCATCCTTGGGGCTTATAGGACACACATTTTGTCCTATAAGCCCCGATCAATTCATACTCCTCATCCTCGCCGAATTGCGAGTATGGCAGAATCGGCACTGGATGGCAGTGCGCTAGGGCACCGACGATAGGCTTTCCAAAACTAGCGAGGCGTGTCTCCGCGAGCGTAATCGCCTCGGTCGACCGCGCGATCGACCTGCGGCGAGATGTCAACGTTACCACCATGGGCTCGACCTGCGGCGCGAACGCGATCATCGCCGGCATCGGGAACGGCGCCGGCATAGCGGTTGCGAATCTCCCTTGCGTAACCGCGACGCGCAAGAAGCTCATCGCGAACCGCCGGATCTTCGAGCAGGTCCTCATCGCACTTCGGTGCGATGAATTTGGGGAATGAATTGTAGGCGACGCCCTTGCTCGCTTTCGCTTGTTCGACCCACGCCGAGTACGCCTTCTTAAGACGTTGAATGTAAATCTCACAGCGCTTCTCGTACGGCAACGCTCGCTCGGCTTCCAGCATGTTCTTTTCGAACGCCGCTTCAAGTTGTTTGACCGCGAAACGTCCGTCGAGTCGAGTCAGGTTGAAAGTGCACTTCGGATTGCCGGCCTCCTTGATATCGAGATCTGTCGCATAGACTCGATTGTTCTTGATGAAAATGTCTACGCCCCATGAGGCAAGTAGTTTTTTGAACTGCTCCATATTCTTTGGGTGACCTTCATTGATTGCAAGATGGATCAGCTCGCGCAGATTGTTTTTATAACTGTACTCACCGCGACCGATAATCTCCTTTTCTGTGTCGCGCGGCTGGCGATCACGAATCTTCGAATTTTTCTTTCCCTTTTCAAGTTGAGTAAGATTCCAAGCCTCGTCCATTTCACGGACCCACGCAGCGCGTTCGTACTTTCCGCGTCGCCCACCCGTCTCGCAACGTTTGCCGGTTAACAAATCGGTACGGTTAATCGCCATGTGCACTGCGTAGCGTTTTCCCGCCTTATCACTTTCCTCATGCAACGCGACAATCACTTGTTGATGCGGATAGTGCTTCGCAAGCCATTGCTCCGCGTAGGCCATACACGCATCTGGGGTCATCTTGCCTCCGTTGCAGCTGCACTCCTCGGGCAGAAACGCGAGAATCTGATGAAGCATCGTTATGCTCTTCGCGCCGGCACGCGCGGACCTGTCGTGATGAAACATCTTCCGCGTCATAGCCATCTCGGAAAACCAGTACTTTCCGTTCGCGAGGTTCCAGCCGCCGCGGGCCAAAGCACGCTTTCCGTTGATGTACTTGCGCACGTTCTTCGCGTAGCGTTCGGATGAAATACCTTTCTGCTTAATAACGGTCATTGAGATCACCGCCGTCGGTGAAATAGCGCCGCTCGAGCTCTCTTATGAAGAGAGTGACTTTGCGGGCGTTCTGGTAAACCTTTTCAAGCGTACGAAAAACAGCTTTCTCGTTGTACGCGGGAAGCCCTTGGGCGTTCACAAAATACATCAGCTGATTGAGGTTCGTTCCCTCGCGATACAGCTCGTGATAGATTTTCGCGACTTGGCTTTTATCGAAATCGATCTTCTCGATTTTACCGGCAAGCATCACGCGGCGGGCATACGCACTGACGGTCGCACCGAGTATATCCGCCCGTTTGCGGATCGCCTCGTGCTCGCCATCGGTGACCTTAACGTAAATGACCTTCGAGCGCTTTTCGTCCGAATCACCTGAAACGGGTTGCAGCTTTTTTCTGCGGCCACCGTCATCATTTTTGGAAACTAGATTATCGAGTGATTCACTCCGATGGATCAAGTTATAACGAATGAGTTCGGCTTTCGTCATGCCTGCCTTTTCCGCCAAAGCGGAAAACGTTTCATATTCTTCAGAAGTGAGTGTCGCCTTAACGGTGTGTGGACGCTTGCGACTCATATGCCCCCCAGGAAAGCAGAGCGAATCGGTGAGGCCACCGATTCAAAAACCGATATGAGATTGCTTTCCTTTTTAGGAGCGACTGACGTCGCGCCGTTTTTTTTGAAGTGACGCCGTCGCTTCCCTTAGAAATGAAGGCGAACTTCATTTCTAACTTTATCGCCGTGAGAGGTGATAAACAAGATGTGTTGGCAGATAAAGGGGGCGAGTATGGCCCCATTTATCTAGCCCAACACCAATCTTGCAATCACCGGAACGGCGATTGGGCGGAGCGTAGCGTAGACACGAAATGAGAGGCCTCGTTTCGAGCGAAAGGCTTCGCGGTGTCGTAGTGTCAGCGGAGACCGTGAGCGGAAGCGAATTTTTAACGCGAAGGATGCTGAGTGTTAGAAATTCGCTGTAGCGAGAGCGGAGCGGTAATGCGAATGCGAGGGATGCCGAGTTTTTGCATTACCGCGCAGCGGACTCCGGGCGAGGGCTGGAGCAAGTTGATGGAAGACCTTACCGATTTGCGAACGGTTTTGCCCGAAGCATCCTGCACCGCCGGATTCTTTTGGAACGGCCTCTCGTTTGATTGCTTTCCTATCGTTTGCTCCCAGACTAGGCGTCTAAAAAAGGCGGCCGAAACCGGCCGCCCGCAAATAAGGCTTATAGGACAAAATGTGTGTCCCGATAGAACACCCGTTTCCATCCATTAATCCAGCCAGAACGGGTACGGGTCCCTGTGGTGGAGGTCCTCCCACACGGCCCTGTCTCCCCACTCCGGCCCTCCGTCCTCGCGCGACGGCGAGGCGGAGTAGACGCTGAACA
>CALLFD010000158.1 GCA_937997605.1 uncultured Collinsella sp.
AATCCAATCATCCACCGGTGAATATAAACGTTCACCGTTCTGTGGCCGGTTCTCTGTTCTCAATGGACTAATATTTGCTTTAGCGCGCTGATGCGCTTGTCCTGTTTTACACGGGTTGTTTTATTGATTGTGACGGAAGGACTCACATGGCAGATGTTCATGAGCTGCTTGATACTTGGATTGCCAATGTCAAGGACGAGGAGCTCCTCGCTGAGCTCAACACGATGAAGGAGCAGGGTGACGAAGACGCCATCACCGACGCTTTCTTCCAAGATCTCGCCTTCGGTACCGCCGGTCTACGTGGCACTATCGGTGCAGGCACTAACCGTATGAATATCTATACGGTTGGTCGCGCGACGCAGGGTTTTGCTGACTATCTCAATGCGACCTTCGAGCATCCGACGGTTGCCATCGCTCGCGATAGCCGCAATAAGGGTGAACTGTTCGTTAAGACGACGGCTGCCATTCTTGCCGCAAACGGCGTGACTGCTCTCGTGTATCCTAAGATTTCTCCCGTGCCGACGCTTTCCTGGGCCGTCCGTGACCTTAAGTGCTCCGGTGGCATTTGCATGACCGCTAGTCATAATCCAGCGCCTTATAACGGCTATAAGGCCTATGGCCCCGACGGCTGCCAGATTACCAGCGAGGCTGCCGATGCAATTTCTAAGGCTATCGCCGAGACCGATACGTTTACCGGCGTGAAGTCCATGGACTTCGATGAGGCTCTTGAGCAGGGTCTGGTCAAATGGATCGATGACTCGTGCCTCGAGCGTTATTATGACGCCGTTCTCGCCCGCGGCGTGACCAACCTTTCTGCCGAGGAGATCGCTGGCGCTCCGCTTAAGCTCGTCTACACTCCGCTCAACGGCACCGGCCTCATTCCCGTCACGACGGTGCTCGAGCGCGCTGGCATCACCGATGTCACGGTTGTTCCCGAGCAGAAGGAGCCTAACGGCGATTTCCCGACCTGCCCGTATCCTAACCCCGAGATTCGCCAGGCCATGCAGAAGGGCATTGACCTGTGCGAGCAGGTTCACCCTGATCTGCTGCTTGCAACCGATCCTGACGCCGATCGCGTTGGCGTTGCCGTTAAGAATAGCGATGACTATCTGCTGCTGACCGGCAATGAGATGGGCGTTCTGCTGCTCGACTATATCTGCAAGACCCGCGCTGCTCGCGGTGAGGACCTCACTAAGAAGGTTGCTGTCACTACTATCGTTTCTTCCGCCATGGTTGACGCTCTGGCCGACGAGTACGGTTTTGAACTCCGTCGTTGCCTGACGGGCTTCAAGTACATCGGCGACATCATTACTTCTCTTTCCGATGCTGGCGAGGTCGATCGCTTTATCTTCGGTTTTGAGGAGAGCTACGGCTATCTGGCCGGCGACCACGTGCGCGACAAGGACGCTGTGAGCACTTCGCTTTTGATTTGCCAGATGGCGCAGTATTACAAGCTCCAGGGAAAGAACCTTGCCGACGCGATGCACGAGCTGTACGAGAAGTATGGCTACTATCACAACAAGACGATTTCGCTGAGCTATCCGGGTGCTGAGGGTGCGGCAAAGATGGCCGGCATCATGGCCGGTCTGCGCGAGAACCCGCCCGCGGAGCTCGCCGGTTCCAAGATTGAGGCCGTCGTTGATTACAACACCTGCGTGAACGGCCTGCCGAAGGCTAATGTTATTGAGTTCGATCTTGAGGGTGGCAACAAGGGTATTGTTCGTCCTTCCGGCACCGAGCCCAAGATTAAGCTGTACATCTTCGCTAAGGGCGCGGATGCCGCCGAGGCAGATGCAGCACTTGACGCGATCGAGGAGTCCGGTCGCAAGCTGCTGGCATAAGGTATTTAAGAGTCTATTGCTATAGATGGGCGAAAGAGGGGATCTCGGATGCGAGGTCCCCTCCTGTTTTTAACCAGCCAGCCGAGAGTACTTAGATGTGTAGGAAATGTGTACGCCCAGATTCCCGCCCACGGCGCCCCTCCGGTCTGGCAATATATCTCCTTGCCGCGCGGCCCGGT
>CALLFD010000159.1 GCA_937997605.1 uncultured Collinsella sp.
GATCTACACTCGAAGTGACACTCTTTCCCTACACGACGCTCTTCCGATCTGACCTCATCACCATCCCCGGTTGCCACTGCCACGTGCTCGATCCGTCCAACGACCCCGCGTTCGATCCTTCGATCCGCGAGCACGGTATCGCCTGCAAGGCCATCTTCGACTGCACGGTTCCGTTTAACCTCAAGAAGAACTTCATCCGCTCGCAGTTCATGGAGATCGACAAGGACAAGTGGGCCGCCGAGCTCGCCTTCTAGTAAGTAGCCCTACCAAGTAGTTAAGGAGTTGTCATGCCTGAGTCTTCTGTTCGTCCCCGTCGCATTGTCGTTGGCGTGTCTGGCGCCAGCGGTGCGGCACTGGGCCTTGAATGCCTCAAATGCCTGCGCCAGGCCGGCGCTGAGTCGGCGCTTGTCGTCACGCGCGGGGGAGAGATCACCATCGAGCAGGAGCTCGGCATGACGCTCGACGAGTTTGCGTGCTATGCCGATGTGGTCTACGACAACAAGAACATTGGCGCTGCCATCGCAAGCGGCACCTATTCGGTCGACGGCATGATCGTGGCTCCCTGCTCCATGAAGACGCTCGCCGGCATCGCGAGCGGCTACAGCGAAAACCTGTTGCTGCGTGCGGCCGATGTGCAGATGAAAGAGCAGCGCCGTCTGGTGCTTATGGTGCGCGAGACGCCCTTCAGTGCGATTCATGTCGACAACATGGCACGCCTGGCGCGCGTGCCGGGCGTCATGCTCATGCCGCCCATGCTCACGTTTTACAACGGCCCCGTCACGCTCGATGAGGCGGTGCATCACATCGCCGCCAAGGCACTCGAGGCCGTCGGCGTGTCGTGCGCCAACTATAAGCGCTGGTCATAGGCATCTTTAGGGTAGGATACGAGTAGTGTTTGAGCCCGCTGCCCCTGTGGGCGGCGGGCTTTTCGTGTCAAAGGGTGTGTCGGGAGGACCTATGCAGACGGGTATGTATGCGATTAGCGAGATGGCGAGCTTGTTTAATGTTTCGCGCCAAACGCTCATCTACTACGACAAGATCGGTCTGTTTAAACCCGCCGTGGTTAACGAAAAAGGCTACCGTTTCTATTCGCCCACGCAGATCCCGCTCATGCGTCTGATCTGCATGCTGCGCGACTTGGGACTGGAACTCGATGAGATCGATCGCCTGACCTCGACGTTCGACATTGGAGAGATGACCGACCACCTGCGCTCGCGGGTGCAGGCGCTCGACGAGCAGATTGCCGGGCTCAAAGCCGAGCGTGCGAGCGTGCAGGAGCGGCTGAGTTTTTACGACGAGGCGGTCTATTGGCGCGAGCGCGAGGACAAACCGGAGCTCAAGCAATTCGAGCGCCGCTACGTGGTCTTTGAGGAGTTCCCGGGCGATATCGAGCGTGGCCGCTCGATGCTGCACCCCACGCTCATGCGGGCGATTCTGCGCATGCGTGCGCTCACGGGCACACGCCCCATGCGCGGTTGGGGCGCCATGCTGCGTCGCGAGGCGCTGTATTCCGGCGACCCCATCGCCGGTGCCGGTTCCTTTGCCGTGTTGCCGCGTGGTGCCGAGGAAATACTGCCGAGCGATCCTGCCGAGCTGGCGGAGATTGGCGTCGAGGTGCTGCCCGAGGGCACGTACCTGTGCATGAGTCGCTGGGGCATGCCGTACGAGCCCGAGGGTATCCGCGCCATCGTGGCCTGCATGGACAGGCACGCGCTCCAGCCCATCGGCAATGCTTTCGATTTTTGCTACCTGGACACCACGAGTTACGACGAGTCTCACCAAGAGGACTTCTGCTGTATCCAAATCCCCGTCGCCCTCAAATAACTTGCGGTGAAATAGTCCCTAAATAGCTCGAGTGGGCGTGCAAACAGGAACTATTCCACCGCAACTTCGATGTGACAAGGGAATAGTCCCTTTGTCACATTCCGTGCGAGCCCTCGTGCCGTCTGGGGGTATAAGGCTAGCGAGTGTTTATTTGCGAGGCCTAAGGGGCGCCCCGTATGGATATCGATAACTTTGAA
>CALLFD010000160.1 GCA_937997605.1 uncultured Collinsella sp.
CGCAGGAAGCTTGGATACGCCTAGGCGCGGTCCAAGAAATCGTCCGCACCCCCTTATGGGCCAAAAGAACTCGCACATGCACGCCCCCGGCCCATAAAACGAGACGTCTGTCCCAATGTTCGATTCGATCCAACAATCCGCACGACACGTTTTCGACAACGTATCCAACCGCAAACGCAGCAAGACGCATTCGGCCGCCTTCAAATTTACTCGGGCAGAACCGACTCGGTTTTGTCCGAGTAAACTCGAGCATAAACTGATCCATGCGATACAATTAACTCGGACAAAACCGAGTCGGAAGGAACCGAGTAAGTGGAATTTATTGGCAGGGAGCGTGAGCTCGCCCGTATTAAGAAAACGCTCAAAGCACCCGAGCAGCGCAATGTTCTCATTTACGGCAGGCGTCGCGTCGGAAAAAGTGAGCTCATCAAGCAGGCGCTAACCGATTTGTCGGACGTCGCAACGGTCTATTACGAGTGCCGCCAAACCTCCGAGGCAGACAACCTCGAGAGTCTGTCCGTCCTTGTTGCTGAAGCGCTGAGCTTTCCTCCGCTCGCCTTCACAGGCATCCGCGAGCTCATCGAATTTCTGTTTGCCCAAGCTAAAGACAAGAACATTACCCTCGTTCTCGACGAATACCCCTACTTGAGAGATGCGGTTAAAGGCTTAGACAGCATTCTTCAGACCTCAATCGACGCCCACAGGGAAGACTCACGTTTAAACATTGTCCTGTGCGGCTCCTACGTTGAGATTATGAAATCCCTCATCGAGCATGAAAGCCCCCTCTACGGGCGAATTGATCTCGCGCTTGAGCTTAAGCCCATGGATTACTTTGACGCTGCGAAGTTCTATCCCGCGTTCTCGCCCGAGGACAAGGTGCGGCTCTATAGCGTTTTTGGCGGTATCCCCTTTTACAATCGCCTCATCGATCAATCCCAAAGCGTACGCGACAACATCATCGAGCTCGTCACGGAACCTGGCGCCCGCTTAGAAAGCGAGGTGCCGTCCTATCTCAACGCCGAGATCTCGAAGATGACCAACGCCAACGAAGTTTTCGGGGCTCTCGCACAAGGCTACTCCCGTTGGGGGGACGTGCTGGCACAGTCGCACGTCTCGAGCGGTCCGGCCATGGCAGACGTGCTCGACAAGCTCGTGTCACTCGAAATCGTCCAAAAGCGTGCACCCATCAACGACCCTACGAACAAGCGCAAGTCTGGCTACTTTGTAGTGGATCCGCTTTCGCTCTTTTACTATCGCTATGTTTTCCGCAATGCCTCAGCGCGTCAGCTGCTCGACCCGGAAGTCTTCTATGATCGTCACGTCTTCCAAGACTTCGAGGAAAACTACGTTCCTCATATGTTCGAGGAGATCTGCCGTCAATACCTCGTGCGGCAGAACAGGACCGGCAAGATCGAACCGGCTTTCGACGCCATAGGCAAGTACTGGTACGACGACCCCGCAAACAAAACGAGCGGCGAATTCGATGTGGTAACGCAAGACCCCGAGGGCTACGCATTCTACGAAGCAAAGTTCCGCAAATCCCCCATCACGCAAAAAATGGTCGACGAGGAAATCGCCCAAGTCGAGGCAACGGGACTCAAGTGCCATCGCTATGGATTCTTCTCCCGTTCGGGCTTCGAAGCTGGCGAAAGCGATCGAACCGTCTTCATCGACCTGCCGCAGATGTTTGGATAGGACAGGACAGGTCCCTCCCGCATTCCAAGCATTCATTATCTAATCGAACGGTTGTTCGATGGATTTCGTGTTGGTTGGAATCGTCTGTGGGCTGGGCTATGCTACCTTGACTATCTATATGACTTAAACGCAGCAAAGGAGCACCGAGAGAGCGAGTATGGCAAAAAACACCGCAAACTATGGTAACGACAGTATCCGCCAGCTCAAGGACGAGGAGCGCGTACGCCTGCGCCCCGCCGTCATCTTTGGCTCGGACGGACTCGACGGCTGCGCGCATGCCGCCTTCGAGATCCTGTCCAACGCCGTTGACGAGGCGCGCCAGGGCTACGGCAAGCTCATCACCCTTACCGCCTTTCGCGATGGTTCCATTCAGGTAGAGGACAACGGCCGCGGCTGCCCGCTCGACTGGAACCCCTCCGAGAAGCGCTTTAACTGGGAACTCGTCTTTTGCGAGCTCTACGCCGGCGGCAAATACAACAATAACCAGGGCGGCGACTACGACTTCTCGCTCGGCACCAACGGCCTGGGCTCATGCGCAACCCAGTACGCCTCCGAATACATGGATGTCACGGTTTGGCGCGACGGCAACAAGTACTCCCTGCACTTTAAGAAGGGCAAGGTCGTCGGTGCCAAAAAGAAGGCACTCGAGATTGAGCCCAGCGACGAGAACCGCACCGGCACCACCATCAAGTGGCGCCCCGATCTTGAGGTCTTTACCTCCATCAGCATCCCCCACGACTGGTATCGCGAGACCATGCGCCGCCAGGCCGTGGTCAACGCCAACGTAACCTTCCGCCTGCGCATCGAAGGTGACGATGGCGAGTTTTCCGAAGAAGACTTTTGCTATCCCAAGGGCATCGAAGACTACGTGCTCGAGAAGGTCGGTACCGACTACCTCACCGAGCCCTTCTTTATCGAGGCCGACCGTCGCGGTCGCGACCGCGAGGACCTGCCCGACTACAACGTAAAGATTACCGCGTGCATGTGCTTCTCGCGCACCTTCATGATGCAGGAGTACTACCACAACTCATCGTGGCTCGAAAACGGCGGCTCGCCCGAGAAGGCCGCCCGCAGTGCTCTGACCAGCGCCATCGATGCCTACATCAAGCAACAGGGCAAGTACAACAAAAATGAGAGCGGCATTAAGTGGCAGGACGTCCAGGACTGTCTGGTGCTGGTGACCAACTGCTTCTCCACCCAGACGTCCTACGAGAATCAGACCAAGAAGGCCATCAACAACCGCTTTATCCAGCAGGCCATGACGGCGTTCTTTAAGGAGCGCCTCTCGACCTACTTGATCGAGAACAAAGACGCCGCCAACAAGATCATGGAGCAAGTGCTCATCAACAAGCGTTCGCGCGAGAACGCCGAGAAAACGCGCCAGAGCATCAAAACCAACCTGCAGCAGAAGACCGACATGGCCAACCGCGTGCAGAAGTTCATCGACTGCCGCTCCAAGGACAAGAGTCGCCGCGAGATCTACATCGTAGAGGGCGACTCGGCAGCAGGCGCCATTCGTACCTCGCGCGATGCCGAGTTCCAGGGCGTTATGCCCGTCCGCGGCAAAATCCTCAACTGCCTAAAGGAGGACTATCCACGCATCTTTAAGTCCGACATCATCATGGACCTCATGCGCGTGCTGGGCTGCGGCGTGGAGATCAAGGACAAGCGCATCAAAAACCTTGGTGCCTTTGACCTGGACAACCTCAACTGGAACAAGGTCATCATCTGTACGGACGCCGACGTCGACGGTTACCACATCCGCACGCTCGTGCTCACCATGCTTTACCGCCTGGTGCCCACACTTATCGACGAGGGTTACGTGTATATCGCCGAGTCGCCGCTCTACGAGATCAACTGCAAAGAGAAGACCTACTTTGCCTACACCGAGCTCGAGAAGAACGGCATCCTCAAGGAGATTGGCGACCAAAAGTGCTCCATCAACCGCTCCAAGGGTCTTGGCGAGAACGACCCGGACATGATGTGGCTCACCACCATGAACCCCGAGACGCGTCGCCTGATCAAAGTGGAGCCCGAGGACGTCACCAAGATGGAAACCATGTTTAACCTGTTGCTGGGCAACGACGAGGCGGGCCGCAAGCGCCATATCTCGGAGCACGGCAAGGAATACCTGGACCAGCTGGACCTGCAGTAACAGCAAATCGATAACGACGGCCCATAAGAAGTTCAAGAGGATATCGTGGCAAAGAAGAAGACGAAGAACCAGCCAAAGAAAAAGCAGGTCAACGCCGAGAACGTCATCGGCCTGCACTCAGAGGTCACCGATCAGCCGATCACGCAGACGCTCGAGGTCAACTACATGCCCTACGCCATGAGCGTCAACGTCTCGCGTGCGTTCCCCGAGATCGACGGCTTTAAGCCGTCGCACCGCAAGCTGCTCTACACCATGTACAAGATGGGTCTGCTCAAGGGCGAGCGCCAGAAGAGCGCCAACATTGTGGGCCAGACCATGAAGCTCAACCCGCACGGCGACGCCGCGATCTACGAGACGATGGTGCGTCTGGCCACCGGCAACGAGGCACTGCTCGCCCCCTTCGTGGAGTCGAAGGGCAACTTTGGCAAGTACTATTCGGGCGATCTGAGCTACGCCGCTTCGCGTTATACCGAGGCCAAACTCTCCCCCATCAGCGCCGAAATCTTCAAGGACATTGACAAGGACCCGGTCGACTTCGTCGACAGCTACGACGGCGCCATGAAGGAGCCGCGCCTGCTGCCCACCACGTTTCCCAACATCCTTGTCTCGGCCAATAAGGGCATCGGCGTCGCCATGGCATCCGACATCTGCGGTTTCAACCTCAACGAGGTCTGTACTGCCACGATGCACTACCTGCAGGATCCCGACTGCGACCTGCTCGAGTACATGCCCATGCCCGACTTCTCGACCGGCGGCGAGATCATCTACCGCCGCGAGGAGATGGAAAAGATTATCGAGACCGGCCTTGGCAGCTTCCAGATCCGCTCCCGCTGGCGCTGGATTCCCGAAGAGCGCATTATCGAGGTCTACGAGATCCCCTACACCACCAAGACCGATGTCATCATCGAGCGCATCGTCAAGCTCTCCAAGGAGGGCAAGGTCAAGGAGATCGCCGACATCCGCGACGAGACCGACCTCTCGGGCCTGCGCATCGCCATCGACCTTAAGCGCGGTGTCGACCCCGACAAGCTCATGGCCAAGCTCTATCGCTCGACCACGCTGCAGGATTCGTTCTCGTGCAACTTCAACGTGTTGGTCGATGGTTACCCTCGCGTTATGGGCGTGCGTCAGATCCTGCACGAGTGGGTCAAGTGGCGTATTGAGTCCACGCGTCGCCGCATTAACTTTGACCTGGGAAAAAAGTCCGAGCGCCTGCACCTGTTGCACGGCCTCGAGGCGATCCTGCTCGACATCGACAAGGCGATCGCCATCATCCGTGGCACCAAGCTCGAGGCCGAGGTCGTGCCCAACCTTATGCGCGGCTTCGACATCGACAAGACCCAGGCCGAGTTTGTTGCCGAGCTCAAGCTCCGCAACATCAACGAGGAGTACATCCTCAACCGCACCAAGGACATCGCTAAGCTTGAGGGCGAGATTGCCGAGCTTGAGGAGATCCTCTCCAGCGAGGAGAACATCAAGAAGGTCATCAGCGACGAGCTGGCCGCGGTCAACAAGAAGTATGTGATGCCGCGCCGCACGGGCAGGATCGAGCCCCACGAGGTCATCGAGGTAAGCCTGGAACCCGAAGTCGAGGAGTATCCGGTTACCATCATGCTCTCGCGCGAGGGCTACCTCAAGAAGATGACCGACCGCGTGCTCAAGAAGGCGACCACGCTCAAGTACAAGGACGGCGATAAGCCCTTTATCGAGTTCCCGTCCTCCAACACGCACGAGCTGCTGGTCTTTACCAACAAGAGCCAGGTGTACAAGTGCAAGGTTGCGGCGTTTGAGGACACTAAGTCGGCCCAGCTGGGCTCGTACCTGCCGACCGATCTTGAGATGGAACCCGACGAGAGTGTCATCTGGGTCATCGACCCCGAGGACTATAAGGCCGACGTGCTGTTTGTCTTTGAGAATGGCCGCGTGGTGCGCGTCGCGCTTTCTGGATACGTCACCAAGACCAACCGCAAGCGCCTCAAGAACGCCATCTACGGCGGCAGCAAGCTGCTGTATGCCCAGGTGCTCAAGGAAGATCGCGACATCGCGCTGGTCTCGAGCGACTATCGTCTGATGAACTTCAACACGTCGCTGCTCAAGACCAAGACGACCACCAACACGCAGGGCGTCCAGGCCTTTACCGCCAAGAAGGGCCGCTC
>CALLFD010000161.1 GCA_937997605.1 uncultured Collinsella sp.
ATAGAACGGTTGCGAGTGGGTTACGAATCTGCACGTTCACTTTATCTCGGTAAAGTAAAGGACGAGCCCGGTGTGAGCAGGCAAAAATGATCCCTTGGGGACGGAGGAAACGGATCACTGGGTCAGGCCGACCCCCTCAGTGATCCGTTTTCCTCCGTCCCCAAGGGATCATGAAGTTGAATGCCAGATTGCCCGAATGCATCCCGCGTAACTACAAATCGGTTCCCGCACCCAGCAGCTTGCGCATGACCTGTTCGGGGTTAACTGAGCCGTCGCGCGGGGCCAGGGCGGTGATCTTCTTCTGCATCTTGTACTCGTGCAGCTCGTCCTCGAGCTGGCGCACGCGGGCACGGAGTTTTTCGTTCTCGCGCTCGCGCTCCTCGGCACGCTCCTTCATATCGAGGATGCGCACCACGCCGGCAAGGTTAATGCCCTCGTCGGTCAGCTGGTTGATGAGCTCCAAGCGCTCGATATCGGCACGCGAATACAGGCGCGTGTTGCCGCCCGAGCGCTGGGGGTTCACCAGGCCCTTGGACTCGTAGACGCGCAGAGTCTGCGGATGCATGCCGGTCAGCTCGGCCGCCACGCTGATCATGTACAGCGGTTTGTTCCTATTGTCCTCGGCCATGCTACCTGACCCCTTTCCGTCTCGTTATCGTCCATCATAAGCCCGCGGGCGTGGTCGTGCGCCGCAACCGCCCTAGTACGTCGCCTTGTAACGATTGACCTTCTCGCGATAGTCGCGCGTGTCGGCCTCGCGCAGCTTGGTCATGGCATCGCGCTCGTCATCAGACAGGTTCGTGGGAACCTGCACCTTGATCTCGACGAGCAGCGCGCCCGTACGGCCACGGTGCTTAACGTCGGGCGCGCCCATCTCCTTAAAGCGGAACTTCTTGCCCGTCTGGGTACCCGCGGGCACCTTCAGACGAACCGTCGCACCGCCGGGCGTCGGCACGTCCACCGTGCAGCCGAGCGCCGCCTCATAGACCGAGACCGGTACCTCCATGGTCACGTCGGCACCTTTACGCTTAAACAGCGGGTGCTCCTCCACGTGCGTGGTCACGACCAGGTCGCCGCGCTCGCCGCCGGCAACGCCATACTCGCCGCGACGCTTGTAGCGCAGTTTGCCGCCGTCGACCGCACCCGCGGGCACCGAGACCGTGATGGTCTGTTGCTCGCCTGTCGAGGGAATGCGGTAGGTGACCTTGTGCGTCACGCCGCGAAACGCGTCCTCGGCCGTCACATCGACGGTCAGCGACAGGTCGCCGCCCTTGCGAGCGCGGCTGCGACCCGCACCCGCACCGGCATTACCCGCAGCCCCGGCGAAACCCGAGCCCCAATCGCTGCCCCAGGCGCCGTTGCCGCTAAAGATGCTGTCGAAGATATCGCCCCAGCCGCTGGCGCCCGCGCCGGCACCGTAGCCGCCGCCATAAGCGCCGCCTGCGCCCGGCATGCCGCCGAACATGAGCATCTGGTCGTACTCTTTGCGCTTCTTCTCGTCCGAAAGCGTCTCGTAGGCCTCGCTGATCTCCTTGAACTTGGCCTCGTCGCCGCCGGCATCGGGGTGATATTTTTGCGCGAGCTTGCGAAACGCGCTCTTGATCTCTTTGTCGGAGGCGCTCTTGGATACGCCCAGGATGTCATAGAAGGTTTTGCCTGCAGCCATCGTAGCTCCTCTCCTGTTACGTCCGCCGTCCATGCAGACGACGGCTCATGCTGCCATATGGCACTTGGCCAGAAAGGGCCCCGGGTGTTGCCCCGGGGCCCTTCTCAATTACTCCTCGGTGCCCTCGGCCGTATCGGCCGTGGCATCCTCGGGCGCCGCTTCGGGCTCCGGTGCGGGGCGCTTCTCGCCACCGTAGGTCACCGTCACCATCGCGGAACGCAGGATGCGATCCGCCATGCGGTAGCCCTTCTGGTACACGTCGTTGACGGTCTCGTCGTACTGCGATGCGTCCTCGAC
>CALLFD010000162.1 GCA_937997605.1 uncultured Collinsella sp.
TACGCCGAGGCCATGTTCCGTGGCGAGCGTCCCCAGAAGGGTCGCCTGCGTCAGTTCCACCAGGTAGGCATCGAGTGGCTTGGCGCTCCCGATCCGGCGGCAGACGCCGAGTGCATCATTATGCTCATGGAGTTCTACAAGCGCCTGGGCTTCGATCTGTCCAAGCTCCGTCTGCTTATTAACTCGATGGGCGATGCGCAGTGCCGTCCGGCTTACCGCGAGCAGGTTAAGCAGTTCATCCTCGATCACGCAGACGAGATGTGCGACGAGTGCCGCGAGCGCGCCGAGCTTAACCCACTGCGTGCCTTCGACTGCAAGAACGACCATTGCCGCGAGATCATGGCCGAGGCCCCGCTGATGGGTGACAACCTGTGCGACGAGTGCCGCGAGCACTACGAGCAGGTCAAGCGCTATTTGGATGCGGCGGGTATCGAGTATGTCGAGGATCCCACCTTGGTGCGTGGCCTGGACTACTACACCCGTACTGTCTTTGAGGTCGAGGCTCCCGGCGCCGGTGTCGGCTCCATCGGTGGCGGCGGTCGCTACGATGGCCTCGTCGAGCTCGAGGGCGGCAAGCCCACGGCGGGCGTCGGCTTTGCCGTCGGTTTTGAGCGCGCCCTGCTGGCCCTGCAGGCCTTTGGCAGCGACCTGGGTGCCGAGGAGGTCCCGTGCGTCTACGTCGCCAATGCCGGCAAGGATCTGCGTCAGAACGTCTTTGCCATCACGCAGGAGCTTCGCGCCGCAGGCATCGTGACCGAGGCCGACTACCAGGGCCGTTCGCTCAAGGCCCAGTTTAAGCAGGCCGATAAGGTGGGCGCCAAGCTCATCCTGGTCCTGGGTGGCGACGAGCTTGCCGCCGGCAAGGTCAAGGTGCGCGACATGGAGAGCCATGACGAGGTTCTCGTCGATTTGGCCAACGTTGTCGAGGCGGTTCGCGAGCGCCTGTAGCGCATGTTTTTTGAGCTGCGGGCCTGCTAACGTGCCCCGCTCATGGAGAGCGATTGTTACGGGGGTGTTTCGCATTTATGCGGAATGCCCCCGTTTGCATATGCCGTCCACCGAGAAATACGACCATTTGGGGCAAAAAGCCTTGCAATGCAGAAAATACTTTTGTGTGGTAAAGCGCAATCAGTGTCGAAAGTATT
>CALLFD010000163.1 GCA_937997605.1 uncultured Collinsella sp.
CACGCACGATATCGCAGCCAGCCTGCGCCAACGCGCACACTTGCGCAAGCGTTGCCTGGGCGTCAGCGGTATCGGTGCAGGTCATGGATTGGACCACCACCGGCGCGCCGCCACCGATCTGCACACCGCCCACATGCACGGGGCGCGTCAACTCGC
This sequence comes from uncultured Collinsella sp., assembly GCA_937997605.1. Taxonomy (GTDB): domain Bacteria; phylum Actinomycetota; class Coriobacteriia; order Coriobacteriales; family Coriobacteriaceae; genus Collinsella. The sequence goes on from CALLFD010000163.1 coordinate 157, forward strand.
GAGGCAAAGGATGGGATAAAGACAATCCAAACACTCCCCTACAGGATAAATCGAAGGACGTCGGAACGAAGCATATAGACAAACAGCAGCGCAAAGAGCGCGATGCCCACATAGCTCACAATCGTCTGGACCTTGAGCGGAAGCTCGCGGCCAGCAATCTTTTGAATGATCTCGATGACCAGCTTGCCGCCATCGAGTGGTGGGATGGGCAGCAGGTTCATAAAGCCAAGCGAGAACGAAATGACGGCGGCAAACGAAAGGAACGTGGCAGGGCCGGCAGCAGCAGCCTGTGAGGACATAACGCTAATGCCCACGATCGAAGAAGACTGATCGAGAATCTCCATCGTATGCTGCGGCTGGAGCAGGCGCATCACGCCCTCCGCTGTCTGCACGACATAGGAGAACGAAAGGCGAGCCGACGTGATGGGGTCTAAACGGACCACCTGCGTAGAGGCATACACACCTAGGCGCTCGTCCTCTTTGAGCGCAACCGAGGTCGAATGCTGCTTGCCGTCGCGCTCATACTCAATGGCGATATCGTCCTTACCGGCGGCCTTGCCGATGGCATCGTAAACGTCCATCCAGGTAGAGCACGATACTCCGTCAACCGAAAGGATCGCGTCGCCGCCCTCGATACCCGCCTTGGCAGCAATAGAACCCTCGTCAACCTGACCGATCACGTTGGTATCCATCGGCACGGTGACACCCGCAATGGAGTAGATACTCATAAGCAGCAAAAAGCCCGTCAGGATATTGACGAGAATGCCCGCGAGCAGCATAAGGGCGCGCTTGAGAAAACCCTGGCCCAGATAGGTATGCGAACGCTCTTGCGCAAGGAACTCGGCTTCGCCGCACGGCAGCTCCCACACATCGCCCTCGGTAGTCGCATGCTCTCGATCGAAACGGCGGCCGTCAAAGGTGGTGTAACCCGCCGCATCTCGTGGCAGCGTCTGATACTTGGTGGGATAGTAGCTCGGCGAGGGCTTCTCCCCTTCCTCATACCAAGGAGCGATAGAGCCCCAACCCAAGAGCAAGGCGCACGCCTCGAGCACATCCTCCTCGGAAAGCTCGAGCTCGACAGCAAGGTCGGCCACGGTCACGCGACCATGACGATAGATAGCCGCGAGCACGCGATCGGCGCACGAGACGTCGGTCGGATCCATACCGCAGATGGCAGCGTAGCCACCCAGCAGCAGCGGGGTCACGCCAAACTTGGTTCCAATGCGACGTGACGTGTAATGGATGTCAAAGCGACACGGCAGGCCCAAAAAGAACTCGGTCACACGGACGCCGCAGGCACGCGCCGCCAAAAAGTGGCCGCCCTCGTGCAAAAACACGAGGACGGAAAGCATCAGCAGGCCCCAAAAGACCGATGAAAGAACGCTCAGAACAGTATCCATAAAACGAAAAAGCAATCCTTATGGGTTAGGAACGTGTTGCGGCGAGCACCTGCGCAGCTTTTTCACGCGCCCACGCATCGATGTCGTGAAGCTGCTCAAACGAATCGACCGCCTGCATATCGTGGGCATCCATGCAGGATTCCACAATGCAATCGATATCGGTAAAGCTGCAGCCATCGTGCAGGAAGGCATCGACGGCGACCTCGTTGGCGGCATTGAGCACGCACGGCATGGTGCCACCCGTCTTGCCGGCACGTTCGGCCAGTGCCAGACAGCGGAAGGTATCCATGTCGGCAGCATCAAACGTGAGCTGCCCCAGCTCGCGAAAATCGATACGAGGCGCCGGGGTATCCCAACGCTCGGGATACGAGAACGCGAACTGGATGGGAATACGCATGTCGGAAGCACCGAGATGCGCCATCACGGAGCCGTCGGCAAACTCGACCATAGAGTGAATCTTGGACTGACGCTGCACGACCACGTTAATGAAATCGAGGTCGCAGTTAAACAGATGCATGGCCTCAATGCGCTCCAGGCCCTTGTTCATAAGGGTGGCGGAGTCGATGGTGATCTTGGCACCCATGGCCCACGTGGGATGTGCGAGGGCATCGGCACGCGTCACGCGGTCGAGCTCGTCGCGGGTGCGGCCAAAGAACGGACCGCCCGAGCAGGTGAGCCAAATACAATGAGCCTCGCGTGGGTTCTCCCCCAGATAGCACTGGTAGATGGCGGAGTGCTCAGAGTCGACTGGAATAAGCTGGCCCGGTTGCGCCAACGGCATAAGCAAGTCGCCACCGACGACGAGGGACTCCTTGTTGGCAAGGGCAAGGCGCTTATTTGAGGTCAAGGCCGCATGGCTCGCCTCGAGACCGGCGGCACCCACAATAGCGACGAGCACGCAGTCGACATCGTCGCGACGCGCGAGCTCGCAAACCGCCTGCGCGCCAACGCCGAGCTTCGTTCCCTCGGGCAACTCCTGCAGCACGGCGTCATCGCCATGAGCGACATCGGCCACGGCAACCGCCGAAACCGAGAACTCGCGGGCAGCGGCAACAAGCTCGGAGGTACTGGAGTTAACGGACAGCGCCGTCACCTGCAGGCGATCGGCATGCTGGCGGCACACATCGAGCGCCTGGGTGCCGATGGAGCCCGTACAACCCAGGATGGCAACACGGAGGCGTCCATCGGGGCCATACGTCGTCTGGAATGACATTACAGCACGCCTCCGATCATCAGCATCAGCTGCGCGGTGATGCAGCCGAAGATAAGCGAATCGCTACGATCGAGCATGCCGCCGTGGCCCGGGATAAGGTTACCGGAATCCTTAACGCCCACACCGCGCTTGATGCGCGACTCGATAAGGTCGCCGATAACGCCCAAAATGGACACGACCACGCCGCACAGCAGCGCATAGGGCAGGCTGAGTTTGTAGAAGTGCGTCGCCCACAGGATGAGCCAAATCAAAACTGAGCCCAGGATGCCGCCAACAAACCCCTCCCAGCTCTTTTTGGGAGAGATCTTGGGAACCATCTTGTGTTTGCCGATACGGCTACCCACGATGTAGGCAAACGAGTCGGAGACCCAAAGGGACGCACAAACGCCCACCGAAAGCAGGGCGCCGGCAAAACCGGGCACGGCATCGCGCAGCA
>CALLFD010000164.1 GCA_937997605.1 uncultured Collinsella sp.
AGCGGCTCGGCACCCAAATACGTAAACGTCGCCGGATATTCCTCGGTCGGCTCCTCGCCCCACAGCGCATGGTTCTCGACAATCATATGTGCTCCCTTCGCGCAAATTATGCGCCCTTGTTTTTCGCCTTCAAGCGTACCCCACTTGAACCCGTGGCGCAGAAACACTCCGGCAATAAGTTTCCCTTCAACTGATATATCACATAATCCCAGTTCAGAGGTATCGTTGAGCAGCGTAGAATAGGGGCGTTGACCAAGCCGCGAAACACATGTGAAACGTTTCCGGCAAACCAAACGCGCGATATGCGCCTATTTAAGTTGGAGGCAACTATGGGTCTGCTCGATTCGCTTAAGTCCACCTTCACCTCGACCGGCGAGGCGTCCGTTCCGCCCGCAGCAAGCTTCGCTACCCGCGAAGGCGTCATCTATGCCCCCGTCAACGGCGTGCTCGTCAACCTGAACGAGGTTCCCGACGAGACGATCGCCTCGGGCATGCTTGGCCAGGGCTATGGCATCGAGCCCATTACCGGCACCATCTATGCGCCCGCCAACGGCCGCATCGGTGCCACCACTGTCACCAACCACTCCATCGGCATGATCACCGAGGACGGCCTGCGCGTGTTCATCCATGTTGGCCTGGGCACCGTGGAAATGAACGGCAAGGGTTTTGCCCGCTTTGTCGAGATGGGCGATGTGGTCAAGGCAGGCCAGCCGCTCATCAGCTTCGACCGCGAGGCCATTAAGGCCGCTGGTCACGAGGACATCGTGACCGTCATCGTCTCCGAGCTCGATCGTCTTAAGAGCATCGACCATGTCGGCGAGTCTGGAACGCTTATCGGCGGCAACCCGCTCGTCAAGCTTGGCGACCCGCTGCTGGTTGCCAAGACCAAGTAGCCAGGCCCCACGCCACACAGCCAAAAGGCACCTCGTCAAGCGCCCGCGACCATTTGGCCGCGGGCGCTTTTCGTTTGAAAAACCATCCCGTCAATGCTTTATCTGTATAGCTCAAATGAGCCGAGCTGCTAGAATATCGAACTGTATGGATAACTATCATTCAACCGTTATGGGAGGATACGTGAACCGCACCAAAATCGCGCAGCTCTATGCCGATGCCGAGTCGCTCGGCGGCCAGACCGTCACCGTCGCCGGCTGGGTCAAGTCCGTCCGCGACATGAAGAACTTTGGCTTTGTTACGCTCAACGACGGCAGCTGCTTCCGCGACCTGCAGGTCGTCATGAACCGCGAGGCACTCGACAACTACGACGAGATCGCCCATCAAAACGTCTCGGCCGCACTCATTTGCACCGGCACCGTCAAGCTGACCCCCGATGCGCCCCAGCCTTTCGAGCTTTCTGCCACCTCCATCGAGGTCGAGGGCACGAGCGCCCCGGATTACCCGCTGCAGAAGAAGCGCGCAACCGTCGAGTTCCTGCGCACCCAGCAGCACCTGCGCCCGCGCACCAACCTGTTCCGCGCCGTGTTCCGCATCCGCTCTGTCGCGGCTGCCGCCATCCACAGCTTCTTCCAGGAGCAGGGCTTTGTCTACGTCAACACCCCCATCATCACCACGAGTGACTGCGAGGGCGCCGGCGAGATGTTCCGCGTGACCACGCTCGACCCCAAAAATCCGCCCCTCACCGAGTCCGGCGAGGTCGACTGGAGCCAGGACTTCTTTGGCAAGCATGCAAGCCTCACCGTGTCCGGCCAGCTCAATGCCGAGAACTTTGCCATGGCCTTTGGCGACGTGTACACCTTTGGCCCCACCTTCCGTGCCGAGAACTCCAACACCACGCGCCACGCCGCCGAGTTTTGGATGATCGAGCCCGAGATGGCCTTTGCCGACCTGAACGACTACATGGATAACGCCGAGGCCATGCTCAAGTACGTCCTCAAGGACGTTATGGCAACCTGCCCCGACGAGCTCAATATGCTCAACAAGTTTGTGGACAAGGGTCTGCTCGAGCGCCTGGACCATGTCGCCAACTCCGACTTTGCCCGCGTTACCTACACCGAGGCCGTCGAGATCCTGGAGCAGGCAGTCGCTGCTGGCCACCAGTTTGATTACCCCGTCAGCTGG
>CALLFD010000165.1 GCA_937997605.1 uncultured Collinsella sp.
TCCATCATCGACAAGATGGGCAGCCGCGACTTCAGCCGCATCCGCACCGGCATCGGCAACCCTCCCGGCAAGATGGCCGTCGCCGACTACGTTCTTAAGCAGCTGCGCGCCCGCGAGGCCGAGGATTTCCAGGACACCTGCGCCCGCGCGGCCGACGCCGCCGGCCTGGCGATCGTGCACGGCGTGGTCTATGCCCGCGACCATGTCAACGGCGCCGCCTCCGCCAACGGCAAGCACTAAAACCTATCATTTAGGGACAGGTTTATTTTGGCAGGTTTTACCTGCGAAAACGCCACAGTCGGCACATCGCAATAAACACGCTGCAACCATACATGCATAGCACCCCAAAGGGGGCCGGCCTCATCACAACCCGAGGCCGGCCCCCTTTGCCGTTTTGCCTGATAAAACCGACCAAAATAAACCTCTCCCCCTTTGGTAGGCCAAAGTGGATAAACCCTGCTCCCAACCGCCGAAGATACACGTAAGCGACATGCCCATGAGGGTATAATTTGCACCGTATGTCTGCACAACGCCTGTGCGCGTACGGTTTTATTCGGGCTACCGTCCATTTCCGTGGAGGCACGGTTCGGCAGCCCTAACAAGAGAGGGGTTCTATGTATAAGATCCTGGAGAAGACGCAGTTCTCGGAGAAGGTGTTCAAGTTCCGCATCGAGGCGCCTGCAATCGCCAAGCATGCGCACGCTGGACAGTTCCTCATGGTTCGCGCCAACGAGACGGGCGAGCGCGTCCCGTTTACCCTGGCCGGCTGGAACGGTGACGAGGGCTGGGTCGAGTTCATCTTCATGGTGATCGGCAAGACCACCGAGATGCTGTCCACCTACGAGGCCGGCGAGTCGCTGCGCGACGTCGTGGGCCCGCTGGGCGTTCCCACCGAGATGGCCGAGGGCCCCTGCGCCGTCATTGGCGGCGGCGTCGGCCTGGCAATTGCCTTCCCGGTCGCCAAGCACCTGGTCGAGACCGGTCACGAAGTTCACGCCATCATGGGCGCCCGCACCAAGGACCTCCTGCTCATGGAGGACCAGTTCCGCGAGCTCCTCGACGAGGACCACATCCACATCACCACCGACGACGGTTCCTACGGCGAGCAGGGCGTTGTCACCGCTCCGCTGGAGCGCCTGCTGCAGGACAAGGCCGTGAGCCAGGTCTTCTGCGTCGGCCCCGTTCCGATGATGAAGTTCTCGACCCTCACCGCCCAGAAGTACGACACCCCCATCACCGCGTCGCTCAACCCCATCATGGTTGACGGCACCGGCATGTGCGGCTGCTGCCGCGTCGAGGTGGGCGGCGTGACCAAGTTCGCTTGCGTCGACGGCCCCGACTTCGATGCCACCCTGGTCGACTGGGATGACCTTCGTGCCCGCCAGGCCGCTTACCGTTCCGAAGAGGGCGAGTCCCTCAAGGCCTATGAGGAAAAGAGCTGCGCATGCCACTAGTTAACGGTCGTTTCGTTGCCGATATGAAGTCGCCCCGCACCCCCGATAACGAGGAGCCGGCTGCCGAGCGCGCCTGCGACTTCCGCCCCGTCGACAAGGGCTTCACCGAGGAGATGGCGCTGGCCGAGGCCGAGCGCTGCCTCAACTGCAAGAAGCCGTTCTGTGTTGAGGGCTGCCCCGTCAACATCAACATCCCCCGCTTTATCGAGCAGATCCGCGCGAAGGACTTCGGCGGCGCCCTCGATACCATCCGCGAGGACTCCATGCTTCCCGCCATCTGCGGCCGCGTCTGCCCGCAGGAGAACCAGTGCGAGGGCAAGTGCATCCGTGGTAAGAAGTCCGAGCCCGTGGCCATCGGCCAGCTCGAGCGCTTCCTGGGTGACCGCCCCGAGCTCGCCTCCACGCCCAAGATGGCCCCCAAGAACGGCAAGAAGGTCGCCGTCGTCGGCTCCGGCCCGTCCGGCATCACCTGCGCTGGCGAGCTCGCCCGTAACGGCTTTGACGTTACCGTCTTTGAGGCCTTCTTCACCGGCGGCGGCGTGCTGGTCTACGGCATCCCCGAGTTCCGTCTGCCCAAGGCAGTCGTCAAGCGCGAGATTGACGGCCTTGAGGACATGGGCGTCAAGTTTGAGTACAACTCCGTCGTGGGCAACATGGCCACGGCCGAGGAGCTGTTCGAGCAGGGCTTCGACGCCATCTACGTGGCGACTGGCGCTGGCCTGCCCAAGTTCCTCAACGTCCCCGGCGAGAACCTGCCCAACGTGTTCTTCGCCAACGAGTACCTCACCCGCGTGAACCTGATGAAGGCCAACAAGTTCCCCGAGTACGACACCCCCACCAAGCACGGCAAGAACGTCGTCGTCTTTGGTGGCGGCAACGTGGCTATGGACGCCGTCCGTACCGCCAAGCGTCTGGGCGCCGAGCACGCCATCATCGC
>CALLFD010000166.1 GCA_937997605.1 uncultured Collinsella sp.
CACACGGTCGTTGCCGCGTCGCCTGCGCCCAGGTCGGCCGAGATCACGATCTCGGGCGCCTCGAAACGCCGTAGAGCCTCGTCCTCGTCAAAGGGAACAGTCAGACCGTCGCGACAGACAGGCATGCCCATCATGTCGATGGAAACATCTTCCTGATTAAACTTCACGCCGCACTTGCCAAGCGCCATAGCAACGCGACCCCAGTTGCAGTCGTGGCCGGCGATGCAGGTCTTAACGAGCGGCGAGTTGGCAACGGCACGGGCGGCGATATCGGCTTCCTCGTCGTTCACGGCGCCGGTAACGTTGACCGTAACAAGCTTGGATGCGCCCTCGCCATCGGCGGCGATATTGCGCGCCAGGCTCTCGCACACCTCGTGCACGGCAAATGCCAACTCGTCGAAGGCATCGGAGCCCTCGACGATAGGCTCGGCATCTGCGGCAGCGGCGCCGGAGGCAAGCATGATGCAGGTGTCGTTGGTCGAGGTGTCGGAATCGACCGTTACCTTGTTAAAGGTCTGCTTGACGGTCGAGAGCAGCAGGGCATGAAGTGCCGCAGGCTCGACGGGGGCATCGGTAGTAATGACCGCGATCATGGTGGCCATATTGGGCATGATCATGCCCGAGCCCTTGCACATTCCGCCTACCGTATAGACATTGCCCGCATGACCCGCAGCCTCGCTGACATAGGACACGGCGTACTCCTTGGAGTGCGTGTCAGTCGTCATGATGGCGCGAGCGGCATCGGCGCCACCGTGGGCGGAGAGCGCCTCGTAGGCAGCAGGAATGGCGGTCTCAAACGTGTCGATCGGCAGAATCTGGCCAATCACGCCCGTGGAGGCAACCAGAATCTGCCGGGGCTCGCAGCCGATGACCTGCGATGCGATGCTGCACGTCTCGCGCGCGCATGCAAGGCCGGTCTCACCCGTGGCGGCGTTGGCATTGCCAGAGTTGACCGAAACGCCGGCGATGATACCGTAACCCTTGTCGGCACCGCCCAGGTTGGCACGGCTCACTTGCACGGGCGCCGCGCAAAAGCGATTGGTGGTAAACACGCCGGCACCGGGACAGGGTTTATCGGGCACGACGAGCGCGTAATCCAGACGCTCGGGGTTCTTGCGGAACCCAGCGTGGATGCCCGCAGCTTTAAAACCAGCCGCAGCCGTAACGCCACCCTCGACGGCGCGAATCTTGATATCAAACAGCTCGGTATTCATCGTCTTTATGACTCCTTATGTCAAACAAAAAACGGACATCGGTTGGTGCGCCATGCCAGTCGTGATCATGAGACCAGCTTAAGAGTGGCGCCCCACTCGATGCCCGACTACCAAATCGTTAACAATCGAATGTGCTACACCGGGCACGCCACTGTGGGCAAGCCTCGTCGCTCGTCAAAGCCAAAGACGATATTGGCGCACTGGACCGCTTGGCCCGCAGCGCCCTTGCACAGATTGTCGATGGCGCCCGTCGCCACCAGCACGCCCGCGCGCTTGTTGAACGCAAGGCCAATCTGGGCGGCGTTGGTGCCGACGACCGAAGCCGTCTTGGGCTGCTGGCCGGCATCGAGCACGCGCACAAAGGTGCGTCCAGCGTAGAACTGCTTGTAATAGTCGACAACGTCCTCAAGGATCAAGGTATCGATAGCCTGCGGCGCAAGCGGCATCGTTACCGTAGAGAGCAGACCACGCTTGAGGGGTGCCAGGTGCGGGGTAAAGACGACGCGATCTGTTAGACCAAGGATTTGCTCGATTTCGGGCGTGTGACGATGCTTGCCCACGCCGTAGGCCTCCAAATTCTCGTCGGCGCTGCAAAAATGCGTACGAGCGTTGCAGGACTTGCCGGCACCCGTCACACCGCTGATGGCATCGACAATCACGGGACCGTTCTCGGCCACCCAGCCCGCACGCACGGCAGGAGCGGCAGCAAGGCTCGTTGCGGTGGGAT